>DATETB010000088.1:0-4219 GCA_035283825.1 Candidatus Brocadiales bacterium
CACTTCTTCCCTGCTCATTTGGTGGACTGGACCGTCTATAAACTTCACCCGATGGCCTGCCCGCTCCAGTACCCCTACCGCTATAAGCAACCAATCGGGGTGTCTCTGCACCCTTCCCCTTGACCTCGCCGCCCACCTGGCGGAACGGCAAAAACCCTTCAAATAAGGAGGGTTTAGTACAAGTATCTTCATTTAGTTCATACCCTCAACCAGATGCTCCTATAAAATAATAATTAGCCTGCTGTGTCAATGAGAAAATGCAAACCCTATGTGGGGTACATGGACATGGGTTACACTTTTTAGTCAAGACCTTACAGGGCGTCTCTCTTAACGCTATAAAGTCTTAGGTGACTCTCCTCGCCTTTCCTTTTGCACACCCATTCCTTTAAAAAGACAAAATTCGTGCTTTTATCAACCGTACCAGAAACTCTCTCCGGTAGCTCTTCATTATAAAATATAATATAGTCTGGTTTCCATTCATTTATAAACCCCTGGAATATATTATATTCTGCCGGGGATAAATGCCTGAATTCACCCCCGGCATAGAAAGCGACCTTCTCTAGGTCCAAACTCCCCATGCCCACAATGACAGGCCTCTTGACGGGAGAATTGGTCCTTAGCCAGTAACCAACCTCTTTTTTGACCACCTCATCCTTGCGTTTTATCTTAAGGTCTTTCGGTAAAACCACCACCAACAGTGCCAGGAGGAGTAACAGCCCTGCACGGTTAAATCCCTGTGTATCCCTTCCCAGCGAGGGAACAACCTGACAGAGACCTTGAGATACCTTTTCCACCCCTACCCCGGCCCAGACAAAGGACAGCACCGCCATGGGCAGCACATAGCGTCCGCTTATGTAGTAGGCATTGTAAGCGAAGAGGTAGTAAAGGGAGAAATAAAGGCCGAAAAAGGAGAGCAGAAAGAACTCCCCCCTGGAACCTGATGACGCAAGACGGAGCCTCAGGGAAGGAAGCCCCTGCGTAACCCGCTGGTAGGGGGATGCCTCTGACGTCCCTGGGCCTCCGGTAAGCCGTGCCCCACCCACCTTAGGCGGAGAGGCAAACCTGAAAAGTCCGATAAGGAGAAGAGGCAATAAGGGCTGGTAAAAGTCCTTGGCAAACTCATTAAGGACGAGAAGGCAAATCATGTGATACTGCCCCTTCTCCTTCCACCTGGCAATCTTTTCTTGCTCATGTACCCGTCCCCCCGGCTTTCTCCCGTCTTCCCCAGTAAGGATTGGGGTCATCTTGACATGTCCAGTAGCAAACCTTGCGGCTAGCTGCTGGGTGACGTGCCAGGAACCCTTTTCTTTATGGATAAAGAGGAGATACGGTACGGATAGTAAGAACACAGGGGCGAGGAACAGGCTGATATATATCACCCTTTTTAACAGATGTTTTCTTAGTCCCTCAATATTCGCAAGGATTAGCCATGGAAGCATTACTACTAACAGGCCAATGCTCTCGGCACGGGTAAGATAAGCGGACACGACGCAAAGTCCGGCAAGGGGATATAATTGCCACTGGCCCACTTTTATTGCCTCCCAGCCCAGCCATATTGCGCCGAGAAAGAAAAAGAGGCTTGTCGTATCCGACATTATATCGGCAGACAGCCGCACATGGGTGGGGTTCACTGCCAGCAAAAAGGCCGCAAAAAGGCCTGCATTGTGCCCAAATAAACCCCTGGCAAGAAAGTACAAGGGGAATATACTCAAGACTCCCATGACCAGGGCCACTGCCTTACCAGCTACTTCATAGTCTCCAAGGAGCTTTGTAAATACGGCGAAGAGTATCGGGTAACACGGGTGCACAGGATGACGGAATCCTGCCTTAAAATCACCCTCAGCGAAATACCGGGCAGAATTAAACCAATTGTATCCATCGGTCCCTATTACCGGAGTAGCAACGAACACATAAAGCCTGAGCAACAGTGCAAAAAGGACCAGGAAAAGGAGATGTCTCTTCTCACTACTTGACATTAAAGGCAACACCCGTCCTGACCCTCCAGGTGAAAATCATTTGGGCCTCCCAGGGAGTAGAGGTAATCCAGCCCCGGTCCTTCTATCCATTGCAACTCTCCTAACGCACTCACCATAAGTAAAATGATATGGCCAGCGTTCTGGTTGTGTCAAGTATTTTGTGGAAATGGGATGTGGCGTATATAGGCATGGGTACCACTTTTTAGTAGGGGCGTATTGTCATGCCTGAGGCAGATTCGCCGTGGCGAACAATACGCCCCTACTACTAGGGATTAGGGAAAAAGTATAACGCAGGCTAAAGTTCGCCAGAGGCGAATCCGCCTCAGGCGTGACCTGCGGCTACCCCTGACCCCTAGCTCCTCCCTCTTATTCACCTCAGGCAGATTACCCATCTCTATGGCAAATACGTCCCTAGAATTATGACCTTGTTGGGGGGTGTGCTTGGTGGTATATTGCAAAGACATGGAAGTACGAGAAACGTCAGAAATAAAACAACAAGTCGTTCAGATGGTACAATCCCCTCGCATGTAAATACAAATGTGTTACATCCAAATGGACAACCTGACCTACCAAATCCTCCTTGCCTTTGCCCTGGACCTGGTTATGGGCGACCCCTACTGGCTCCCCCACCCGGTAAGGGCCATAGGCAAATCCATAGAGTGGGGGGAAAAGGTACTCAGGGTACTCATCCCCTGGGAGAGGATAGCAGGGATAATCCTCACCCTCATCATAGTAACTGGCACTTACTTTACGGTTGCCTGGATTTTAAACTACTTTCAGTATCATGGCCCCTTCTGGTATTTTACCCTCTCGGTGGCCTTCCTCTATTTTTCCTTGTCCCTCAAGTGCCTTGGGGATGAGGCAAAAAAGGTACTGTCCGCACTGGAGGCGGGGAAACTGGATACGGCCAGGCGTCATCTCTCAGGTATCGTGGGCAGAGATACCCACAACCTGGGGGAAGCCCAAATAGTAAGGGCCTCTGTAGAGACGGTGGCGGAGAATACGGTGGATGGGATACTTTCCCCCCTCTTCTATGCCTTCATCGGCGGGCCGGCCCTGGCCATGGCCTGTAAGGCCGTAAATACCCTTGACTCCATGATAGGTTACAAGAACGAGAGATACCTGCACTTTGGTTGGGCGGCGGCCAGACTAGACGACCTGGCCAACTACGTCCCTGCCAGGCTTGCCTCCCGACTGATACCCCTGGCCTCCCTGCTTACAGGTCTTAGATACAAGGAATGTTACTTTTTTGCCATAAGGGACGGGAAAAAGCACCCAAGCCCCAACAGTGGTATTCCGGAGGCCGCCTTTGCCGGGGCACTGGGGATACAACTGGGCGGGCCTAGCACCTATGGCGGCGTCCTATCCGAAAAACCCCTCCTCGGAGAGACCGTAGAACCTATGAATACCCATAAGATTAAAGAGGCGGTAAGACTTGCCTATACTACCTCCTTTCTGGCCCTGGCCCTGGGCGTGGCCGTAAGGATTGCCCTGGAGGTCTAACGGAGATGCCGATAGATTCGCTTCCACCACAGGTTTATCCAAGTTTGCTTATCGCCGGTACCCACAGCGGGGTTGGTAAGACTACCATTACCCTGGCCCTTATGGCCACCCTCAAGAAAAAGGGGCTAAGGGTCCAGGGGTTCAAGGTGGGACCCGATTATATTGACCCCAGTCACCACACCCTGGCCACGGGTATACCCTCAAGAAACCTGGATACGTGGATGATGGGCCCGGAGGCTTGTCTGGAACTCTTTACCAGGGCGGCCCGAGAGGCCGATATATCAGTGATAGAGGGTGTGATGGGGCTTTATGATGGACACAGCGACGGCACGGGGGCAGGCAGCACTGCCCACCTGGCCAAGCTCCTTGGAGTGCCTGTCATCCTGGTACTGGATGCGAAAGGCCTCGGTCAGAGTGCGGCCGCCATGGCCCTGGGTTACAAGCTCCTTGACCCCGAAATCCTGCTTGCCGGTGTTATCCTCAATAACGTGGCCAGCAAGACACACCTTGAATATCTAAAGAAACCCGTAGAAGGGCAGGCCGGCCTGCCCGTCCTGGCCTACATGGAGAAGGACACTAACCTCCGTATACCCGAGAGACACCTGGGCCTGACCCCCTCCCAGGAATTTTCTGAAAACCATAATCTCTACGAAGACCTGGCGGAAAGGCTTATATGGCTGGGTAAAAGGGGGCCGCAGGAGGTTGCAAGCCTTACCAGGGAGATTCCACCCCAAAGACCA
>DATETB010000089.1:0-7477 GCA_035283825.1 Candidatus Brocadiales bacterium
GCGCTGCAGGTGGCCGAACATGTGCCAGGAGAGTGGCAGGGCCGCCCCAGATGGGTCTCTCAGGGCCTCGTATTTTCTCTGGGCCTCCTGTACCCTGTTCTCCCCAACGTCTCTTATGCCCAGCTCAAAGAGATGTCTGATGATATCGTAATCAACGTATTTGGTGGAGACGACCAGTTTTATCTCGTCCGCCCTGCGGTTACGCCTCTGGCAGGCGGCATTTATCCTGGAGTTCAGTCCCTCCAGGTTGCGTCTGAGGACCTCTTTAGTGCCAGCCTCTGTCTTTGGATGGAGTTCCATTTTATTGTTTTATGTAGACGATTCAAGATTATAACAAATTTGTTTTTGGCTATAAAGGTGGGTAACACTTTGTAAGCTCGTAGGGGCACGGCGCGCCGTGTGCCCCTACTTTTCACAAGGAAGCCTTATGACAACCGTGGCGCCCCTCCCAGCAGGTGGGGCAGAGCCCACCTGCTCTAGCCCGCATGCTCTGACATGCGGGCTTTCTACCTCCATGGTGCCCCCATACTGCGACACGACAAAACGGCTCCAAAAGAGCCCAACACCGGTTCCCCCCGTGCTGGCGAAGGGTCTGAAGAGTTTTTCCCTTATCCCTTCCGGGATCCCGGGCCCTGTGTCTATTATCTTTATTACTGCAGAGCAGGTGGGGCAGAGCCCGCCTGCTATAGCCCGCATGCTCTGACCTGCGGGCTTCTCCTGGGAAGTGGATATGGTAATCTTCCCCTCTGCTGTTATGGCGTTATATGCGTTATTAAGTACGTTTATGAGCACCTCCCGTATTTCGGTCGGGTCGGCCTTGATTCTCCCGCAGTCCCCAAGCTCCGTAACTATCTTCACGGCCTTTGCGTCGGTACCGGCGAAGACGTAGTGCAGTGAGGAGACTACGTTTGTTACGAGGAGATTGACGTCCACTGATTGCGGGACGCCGGCCAGGGGCTTGAGTCTGACGCAATCTTTCAGCTTGTTCATAATAACTGTACAGTCGCCCAGGGCCGTTTTGATGGCCGTAAAGGTCTTCCTCCTCTCGGAAGGGCTAAGGCCCTCGCTTTCCAGCAACTGGACGTTCCCGGAGATTATAGAGTAAAAGTTATTTAGCTCGTGCCTCAGGCTAAAGACCAGCATCTCTTTTTCTACCTCCTGACGGCGACTCTGTTGTTCCAGCATCTGGAAGGTCTCCAGCCGCCTCAGTGAGGCCATCAGTATCTCAGATTGGATGGGCTTTTCTATGTAGTCAAAGACCCCCGCCCTCAGCGCCTTTATCACCAGTTCCATACTGCCGCTACCGGTTACAAAGATTAGGTGCGCCTCCTGATTTATCCGCTTTAATTCATTTACGACCGCAAGTCCGTCTATATCGGGGAGGAGGTAATCTACAAACACTATGCCCGGGGAGATTTCCTTAAACTTTTCAATCCCCTCTTTCCCACTGAGGGCGTAATTTACCGAGTAGCACTTCTCAAGGAGGGAGGAGATGCCCTTGCATACAAACTTGTCGTCATCAATGACAAGAAGGTCTTTTTTCATTGGCCAGGTAGCCGCAACCGTAGGGGCAGACCTGCCCTGTACCGTTCTGGTACAGGGCCTATGTGTCTGCCCGTAGGGGCGAACCTGTGTGTTCGCCCCTACAATTAAACCTTTGAGCCTGGTAGGGTGGGCTGTGCCCACCCTACACCCTACACCCTTTAATTGGTGGGCATAGCCCACCCTACACCTAAATTATTTCCGGCAGGTCTACCATCTTGTTCAGTTCTTTGATATGCAGTTTCCTCTCCCTTGAGAGGAGGCCCTTTATTGCCAGAATGAAGTGCATCACCAGTGAGGGGTCCAACTGCTTTCCTGCCTCTCCTGAGATTATCTCACAGGCCCTGGCGGCAGTGAACGGGGCCTTTCGGTAGGGCCTTTTAGAGGTCATGGCCTCAAAGGCGTCGCAGAGGGCGAGAATCCTTGCCCCGTAGGGGATATCATTCCCCTTCAGGCCGTAGGGATAGCCCAGGCCGTCCCACCTCTCCTGGTGGGCATAGATTAGCTCCAGTTCCCTGTTCAGGAAGCCTATGGGGCCCAAAATCTTTGCCCCTGTCTCCGGGTGTCTCCTCACCAGGGCCCTCTCCTCTTCATTAAGGGACCCCTCCTTGTTCAGCACTGCGTCAGGTATGCCTATCTTTCCAATATCATGGAGGAGGCCCGCTGTAGTGATGATGTCTATCTCCTCCTCAGAGACGTTCAGGTGTTTTGACACGGCCTTAGCGTAGTAAGACACCAGGTAAGAATGGGTTGCGGTGTACCCGTCCTTTGCCTCCAGGGCATTGACCAGGCCCTTTACCGACTGGATGTAATGTTCCTTTAGCTCCTTTGCCGCCTTCCCCGCATGCCGCTCATAGTCCAGGACTGCGGACTCTACGCTTTTATCATCGGGCGATTCAGACTTATTTTTTATCTCCCCCCAACAGACCACACGGTTCCGGCCCCTTAACTTTGCCTCGTACAGGGCCTTATCCACGTGGTTAAGCAGTACCGCTACGGAATCCACACCCTCTTCGTCCAGACTGCTTATGCCCATACTTGCCGTAAGGTTTATACTTACACCGTCCACCGGGGTAAACTGTCTCTTTGCAATGGCCTGACGTAATTTTTCCCCCATTACCGTCGCCTTGGTACCTTCGGCCTCCGGCAGGATGAGGCAGAACTCCTCCCCACCATACCTGCCCACAATATCTATAGACCTTGCACTTTCCTTCAGGAATGCACCCAATTCCACAAGCACCGCATCCCCCACCTGGTGGCCGTACTTATCGTTTATTGCCCTGAAGTGGTCTAAATCCAGTATCATAACGGATAGTTTACGCTGGAACTGTCTTGCCTTCTGATACTCCACGGCCAGGGTATCCATAACGTAGCGGTGGTTATACAGGGACGTCAGGTTGTCGGTTACTGAGAGGGCATTAAGCCTTTGGTTGGCCTTTTCCATCTCAAGGTTTGCCACCTGTAGACTATGCAGGAGCTGTTTGACCAGGACTGCATGCCTGTGCTTCTCCCAGCCTATCTTTATCCTGCTGAGGACGTCCTCTGGCTCAAGGGGTTTCATTATATAATCAAAGGCTCCTGCCTTCAGGGCCTCTACTGCGTTAGTTACGGAGGGGACCCCGGTAATGACTATGGCCATCATCTCAGGGAAGTATTCCCTCACCTTCCGTATAAGTTCAGTGCCTTCCATATCTTCTAATTTCAGGTCTGCGATAAGGATATGGAAAAATTCCTCTTCCACCTTCCTCAGTGCCTCATGCCCGCTGGCACAACTCCTGCAGGAGTAGCCTGCGGCCTTGAGGCTCTCTTCCAGGCTGAAGCGTATCACGTGTTCATCGTCTACGACAAGGATGTTGGGTCTGTCCAGGGCCTTCTCCCCCTGTTCCATGAGCTTCTTTGTGAGGAGGCTCCTTTTTAGGGCAGAGAGGACTGTGTCTTTCTGGAGGGGTTTTTCCAGGAAGTCAAATGCCCCCAGCTTCATGACGGTGAGGGCAGTCTCAATAGAAGAATAGGCAGTTACGAAGATCAGGGCGACCTTTGGGTCCAGTTCCTTTATAGCCCTGGCCACGTTCAAACCGTCCGTGTCGGGCAGTTTGTAATCAAGGATTACGGCGTCGTAGGGGTATTGGTTAAATTTCTCCAGCCCCTCACCGCCCGTCCCTACGACCGTAACGTCATACCCTTCGCCGGTTAGTACAAGGGGCAGGGATTTCTGGATACTCTCCTCGTCATCTATAACCAACACCCGTTCTTTTTCTTTGTTCACGCCTTTTTCCCTTTTCCGTAGCGTGCGAGCTCGTCTCGCACGGATTCCCATCAACCACCTAGGACGTGCCAGACAAGCTGGCACGCTACATCTCGCACGCCCAAAACTGTAGCGTGCGAGCTCGTCTCGCACGCTGGCACGCTACAACTCGCACGTTTTTAAATTCATTCAATAGGGTCTAACGTCTCAGAATAAGGCCAATCTTTCCAGTAACCAGCCAACCTCTTCCTCACAGGATTTTCTAAGATATACAATGCTATGCGATTTAAATCTTCTTCCTTACGTACAATGTGGTCATAAAAATACCTCTGCCACAGCTTGCCCTCCCCACCGTTACTATTGTATGAACGGGCCGTTAAACTTTTAAACCGCTGAATAATTCCTGAAACAGCCAATCCGCTATCACCAGGGGCCAACAGTAAATGTACATGGTCTGGCATAATACAATAGACATATACTTTAAAAAGATACTTCTCTCTTAATTGCTTTAAATATTTTGCTACATCTCCAGCAATGGCACCTTGCAAGAGAGCCCTTCCCTTATCGGAGCATATGGTAATGAAATAAGCGCGGTCCGTTGAATAATCAAAACCTTTGAGTCTCAGAGACCTGTTCTTCCCATAAGTTTTATAAGTAGCGTGCGAGCTTGTCTCGCACGCCTCCTTTTCTTTTGTCATATTTTTTAATTCCCTGTAGCGTGCGAGCTCGTCTCGCACGCCAGAACGTGCCAGGCGAGCTGGCACGCTACAACTACAACTACAACCACAGGACAAACCAAAAATCCCATTATCCATTGACACAGTCAATGGACTCCAAAATTACTACGGTTTCGCACGCTAAAACGTGCCAGGCGAGCTGGCACGCTACATCTCGCACGCTGAGACGTGCCAGGCAAGCTGGCACGCTACACTGAAAACCAGCAACACTGTAGCGTGCGAGCTTGTCTCGCACGCTGAAACGTGCCAGGCAAGACGTGCCAGACGAGCTGGCACGCTACAAATTACCTCCCCAACGGGAGGCTCTCCCGATAGACGGGCAGTCTTATCTTAAAGGTTGTGCCTCTGCCTACCTCCGAATCCACTTCAATGCTACCCCTGTGGGACTGGATTGTCAATTGGGCGATGGATAGCCCCAACCCTGTCCCCTTCCCCGCCGGCTTGGTAGTAAAGTAGGGGTTGAAGATGTATGGTATGTCCTTTTTATTAATCCCACAGCCTGTATCCTGGACGGTTACTTCCACCTTACTCTCCCTGGTAAGGTGCTCAGTCCTGACGGTCAGGGTGCCTCCCCCTGCCATGGCGTCTATGGCATTAGAGATGATGTTCATAAATACCGTCTCCAATTGACCGCTACTTCCAAGGACCCTGGGGGCCGTAGGAGAGAGTTCTCTTACGAGTTGAATCCTCATGAGTTTCGCCTGAGGGACCACCACACTCAGGACGTGCTCTATGGTCTCGTTTAGGTAAACGGGCTGTTTCTCTGGTTTGGGCAGTCTGGATATAGTAAGTAGGTCTTTCACCACGGTATTACAACGCTTGGCCGCCTCCTTTACCTCTATGAGGTGATTCTTGAGGTCTGCGTAAGCGGCACAGTCCTTGACCTCTTCTATCTTCTTGAGGAGTACGTCTACGTACATGTTTATCCCTGACAGTGGGTTATTGATGGAATGGGCTATGCCGCTGGAGAGGTGTCCAACGGCGGCCATCTTCTGGGACTGCATTAACTGCATCCTGGACTCTTCCAGGTCCCTCTCCACCTTCCTCCGGGCGGTAATGTCCCTTATCACCTCAATGGCGTTGGTTATAGTACCATCAGGTTCGGCAAACGGGAAGGCATGTACCTCGTAAACGATACCTTCGGGGGTCTCTTCCTCTTTAGAGCAATACCTCTTTTCTTCAATAGCCTTATTACCAACACATAAATCGCACTCCATCTCCCTCCCCCAAAGGGTGTAGCAGGGACGCTCCAGCCCTTTGGGAAGAAGGGCCTGCAGGGGTTTATTTTGCAGGAGTACCTTATAGGTCCTGGGATTTACAACCCTTACGTAAAAGCCTATATTACCCAGGGCGTCGTTGAGGAAGTTGCGGCTCGCCGAAATTTCCTTTACCTGGGCCTTAATAGTCTCCATGTCTTTTTCAATAAGCTCTGCCATGGAGTTAAAGCCCTGGGACAGGGTAGCCATCTCATCACTGCCCCTCACAGGCACCCTGTAGTCCATATCCCCATGGCCAAAGGCGTACGTCCCCTTAAGGAGGTCTATCAAAGGTCTCCTGATAGAATACATGGCCAGAAAGGCGGACGCCCCTATCACACCCAAAAATAGGCCCAGGAGTATAAACTCTGTGTCTTTGAACCTCTTAATCTTTTTCTCTGTAAGCTGGCTCAATAGACGCACCGTGCGGTCTACGTCGCCTACAAAAGGATGGACTTTTTTATTATATAGCTTAAGGGCCGCCCTTGTCCCTTCTTGGTTGGAGGACTCCAGGATGTGAAGGATTAAAGGTCTTATTCCCTCGGTATAGTCTTTGATATGTCTATCAAATTGCCACCAGGGGTCATTGTAACTAAAATCTGCCCCTTTTGGGGGTGGCTTGAAACCCTTAAGGCCCAGGGCCTTGTTGCCATCCCTCAGGCCGTACAGAATCGTCTCAAAGTCTTCCATATCGCCAAGTATGGCCCTGTGTGCATGGTCCCTTGCACCCCCTTGCAGGACGGGGTATTCATTGACCTGCAGGGCCAGTTGATAACTGCGGTAGCGTATCTGGCCTACATAGTTTACGGCCGTTGCGTCTCCCTTTAATTTAAATACGGTATAAACCCCTAAAACCATGAGGTTCACAAAGATAACGGTCAGGGGGACGAGTATGGAGACCAGTTTTAGTGTTACACCTTTTGTTACCGCCCCTTTTATCTTTTCCATTGGTTCAGGCCCTTTCCTTCCTGTAAGTGTATTTGTATACTTGACTTGCGTCAGGGGGGAGGGGGGGTGAGACTTTTTGTCCTGTATTCACTTATAATCCCTTGCCTTTGTCTTTGTAGGGGCGAATCCGCCTAAGGCGGATGTTCGCCCCTACGGGCAGCCTGGTAGGGTGGGCTGTGCCCACCCTACACCCTTTTGCACCTTTAATTGGTGGGCATAGCCCACCCTACATTCTGCCCCTACGTAAAAAAATCAGTTTTTTACGAACCTGGAAACCCTGATTGTATGCTTTTACCTTATTTTGCTTAATTTGGCAATAGGGGACCACCTGAAAAAAATGTAGCCAGCTATCCTCCGCCCAGCCCTTTGCCCGAATCTTTCAAAAAGGTGTAAATAAGCAACTTTTATACCATAGCAACAAGCCTGGTAGGGTGGGCTGTGCCCACCCTACACCCTGTGGGTGATTCTGAGACCTATGTTAATGAGGACATGTATTATAACTTCCTGTTTTCAAGAGACGTATTTCATTTTATACATAAAGCACTACTACCAAGATACGAACTGTCCAGTGCACCTGTTCTCAAAAGACGTATCTGATTTTACGCATAAGATACCACATATCTTGTAGCTTAAGCTACAGAAATTGTAGGGGGAGGGGGTAAGCAGGGGTTAGGGGGTAGGGCGTAGGGGCGAACGGCCGTTCGCCCCTACCAGTATTTTATAGAAAAGCCAAAACGTGCCAGGCGAGC
>DATETB010000090.1:0-8243 GCA_035283825.1 Candidatus Brocadiales bacterium
GCCCTCATGGAGAGGGAAGGTAAGGCCGTCCCTGCCGGGGCAAAAAGGGCCCAGAAGCGTAAGGATACCGTAGGTACAAAGTCATGAGCCTTTGTTGGGGCGGTAGCCCCAACAGACGACAAGAAAGCGGTCCTGCCACTCCCAGGTAGGAATAAAGGATTAAAGGATTAAAGGAGAATTCACTATGCCAGTTACTGTAAGGATACCAACACCCCTTAGGACCCTCACCGATGGTGCAGAGGAGATAGAGTCCTCCGGTTGTACCATTAAGGAGGTTATAAACAATCTGGAGTCTAACTACCCAGGTATTAAGAACCGCCTCTGCGATGAGAAGGGGCAGTTACGACGGTTTATAAACTTCTATGTCAATGATGAGGATATCCGCTTCCAGAAGAACCAGGACACCCCTGTTAAAGACGGTGACCAGATAAGTATAGTCCCGGCTATCGCAGGGGGATTAGTGTCAGGTAGGGGCACGGCGTTGCCGTGCCCAAATTAAAGAGAGTAAGGTAGGGGCAATTACCGCCTGAGGCGGATTTTCAACATGAATTGCCCCTACTGCTCGCAATCTATTCCAGAATAGAGTCTTACACAAAGAATCCTCCCAAAAAAACTGTTTACAAACGGGCCAAAATCGGTTATATTGCCTTAATAGTGAGGAGGTTCTACGATGCTGATGCAGAAGAAGCTATTAAAAGAAATTGAGGCCCGCCTCTCCACAAGGAGAAACCGCCTCTTGAGGGAGATACATCGCAGGCTCCAGGAGTATAGGGACTCCGGAGGGTCCCGGCTACCTGACGTAATAGACATAGCCTCCAGCACTATCGGAGATGAACTTACCCTCCAGATGGCCGAGTGCGAGGTCCAGGAACTCAGGCAGATTGAAGACGCCCTGGCGAGGATACATTCCGGCAGATACGGTGTATGCAAGAACTGCGGGACGATGATTCCCAGGCATAGGTTAAAGGCCCTACCTTTTGCTACCCTTTGCGTAAAATGCAAAGAGGAAGAGGAGGAGGAGTACAGGCTGGGTACAGGAGCAGGAAGGCTTGCCTATCTAGTGGAAGAGGAGCCTGAGGCCACCGAGGGAGAGGAAGAAGGGTCCAAAAAGGGTTCATCGTTCAGCTTGGAAGAGCTTGAACAGGAGCACTCCCCCAATTAGGGGCCATGACGCTTACTGAAAAGTTCCTCCAGTGCTGTAAATGTTTCTCTCAGAAGACGGCTATCGTCGACGAGAAGGGGGCTATCTCCTACGGAGAGCTCCTCAAGATAGCGTCTGACCTGGCAGTGATTTTTCAGAAATTGGGGGTATCCGTCTCAGGCGGACTCCAGACCAAGGCGGGTCTATGCCTGCCCAATTCCAGGGAATTCGTGGCCAGCTATTTTGCCCTCCTATTTAACGGCATAACCCCTGTCATAATTAACCCCCTATTTTCTCCCCTGCAGATAGCCCACGTTGTAAAGGACTCATCTATAGAGAGTATTGTAACCAATAGCCCATTTAAAGACCTTGTAGTGAGGGCAGTGAAGGAGTGCATATACCTGGACCAGATGCCCCCCCTACCCGATGTCTCCTCACTGGCACCACCAGCTCCGTTAAGAGAAGAGGATATTGCGGCCATCTTTTATACCTCCGGCACCAGTGCCAACCCCAAGGGGGTAATGCTCACCCACAAGAACGTACTGAGCAACCTTGAGGGCTGTTTCCTCCCATTCGGCTTCAGTGAGAGAGACATATTCCTGGGGGTTATACCCCTCTTCCACACCTTCGCCTTCACGGTCACACTGGTCATGCCCCTCCTCTTCGGGGCAAGGGTGGTGTACATTGGCCGCTTCTCAGGCCCCAGGGTGCTGGAAAATATAGAGAAAGAGAAGGTTACGTTCCTCCTTGCCATCCCCTCCATGTACAAGGCCATAGTCAGGACCGCACAGACCTCCGCCCATGACCTCTCCAGCCTGAGGCTGGCCGTTACGGGAGGCGAACCAGTACCTGTAGAACTACTCAACGCCTTCCAGAAGATATTCTCCGTACCCCTCCTGGAGGGTTACGGCCTCACCGAGGCCTCTCCCATCGTCTCCGTGAATACCCCCGAATCCTATAAATACGGTACGGCAGGACGCCCCTTACCTAACGTGGAGGTGAAGATAGTAGGGGAAGACAGCCACAGCCTACCCCCCGGGAAAGAGGGAGATATATGGGTCAGAGGTCCAAACATTATGAAGGGCTACCTGAATCTCCCCGAACTTACCCGTGAGACCGTTACCCCGGAGGGCTGGCTGAAGACAGGCGACATAGGCAGGCTTGATGAGGAGGGTTTCCTCAAAATCACAGGCAGGAAGAAAGAACTCATCATTATAAGCGGCGAGAACGTCGCCCCTGCGGAGATAGAAGACATCATAAGCCGCCATTCCGGGGTCTTTGAGGTGGCGGTGGTAGGCGTACCAGACAGACTCAGGGGAGAGGTCCCCAAGGCCTACGTGGTGTGCCACAGCGATACCCCACTAAGCGAAGATGAACTCAGGGAATACTGCCACCAGCACCTCCCCCACTACAAGGTCCCCCGCCTCTTTGAATTCCGCAAGGAACTCCCCCACGGGCCTACGGGGAAGATACTAAAAAGGGCGCTTTAATGCCGTTACCCCTTAAGTTGTAGCTTGCACTTCTTCCTTTTCTATTTCCTTGCCAAAATACTTATGAACTTGTGATGTCTTAAAATTCCTAATCCGTGCTACGCGTTGTGCCGAGATGGGGAAAACCAACTCCTAACCTCCCTTTTCATTACACACAAACTCCCCAATTATAACCTTCCCCTTTAATGCCTCCTGAGTCATGCCCCTGGCCTTTTCTAGTAAGACGCATCTCTTTTCCAGGTCTTTCAATTGCTCGGCCGGCGAGGCGTAGAGGTTACGCCTCCCGTACTGTACTGGACAGGGTGAGAGGGCGTCTATAAAGGAAAAACCCTTGTGGCTCAGTGCCTTTTTAAGTATGCCTACAAGGTGTTCCAGGTGAAAGACGGTTGACCTGGCCACATAGCTTGCCCCGGCGGCCTCCACCAGCCTGCACAAATCCAGGGGCGGCTCTACGTTTCCTGCTAAAGTCGTAGTAGTCTTTGCCCCCAGTCCAGTAGTGGGGGAGAGCTGACCGCCGGTCATGCCGTATATCTCGTTATTGGCACACACCACTACCATATCCATGTCCCGCCTTGCCGCATGGATAAGGTGGTTGCCCCCGATGGAGGCCAGGTCTCCGTCACCGCTCACCACCATGACCTTGAGCCTGGGGTTAAAGAGCTTGGCACCGGTGGCAAAGGCTATGGGCCGGCCATGGGTTACGTGCATGGTGTCGGCCTTTATGTGTGGACTGGGTATCCAGCCCGCACAACCTATCCCTGAGACAAAGAGCATGTCCTTTATGTCTATCCCTGAGGCGTCAATGGCCCTCAGGATGGCCCCGAGCAATATGCCATGCCCGCAACCCGGACAGAAGGGCAGGGGCAGTGTCTCTTTTCTTAGATATTTTTTCCAGGTGGCTTCCATTTCTTTCTCTCTACGATTTTGCCCTAGCCCCTAATCCCTACCCCCTAACCCCTTTTTATCGCCTCCAGTATTTCCCCAGGTCCCATAACCTCTCCATCCACCCTGTTTACGTATATTACTTCCACCTTCGTCACCCTCTCCACCTCCCTCACCAATTGGCCCCTGTTCAGCTCAGGGACGATAATCCTCCTTGCCCTCAAGGCCCTTATTTCTTCCTTTGGGAAGGGCCAGAGGGTTTTGAGCCTGAGCAGTCCCACGTTTATCCCACCTAGACGGGCCTCCTTGACGGCGGCCAGCGCCGCCCTGGCCACTAGCCCGTAGGCGACCACCACCGTCTCGGCCCCTTTCAGAAAATGTTCCTCCGTCTGGATAATCTCCTTCGCATTGGACAGTACCTTCTCGTTGAGTCTGTCCACTAAGTCCTTCTGTATGTTGGGATCCTGGGTCTTGCGGTAGCCGAATTTATCGTGGGTGGAACCAGTGAGGATTAACCCCTCCCCCTCCCCGAAGCTGGCCATAGGAGGCACCCCCGCCGGCCCTTCAGTGCCAAAATGGGGTGCACCGATGGCCTTCTTGCGTCCCACTATGTCCACTCCTTCGGGGATACGGCAGTCCTCCCTCAGATGGGCCAGGGCGGCATCGGACATGACAAAGACGGGTACCCTGTAGAGTTCCGCCAGGTTAAAGGCCCGTATGGTGAGGTCATACACCTCCTGCACTGACCAGGGGGCGAGGGCGATGATTTGATAATCACCACTGGAGCCCCACTTGACCTGCATAATGTCGCCGTCATAGGGTCTGGTGGCCTGTCCTGTGGAGGGGCCGGCCCTCTGTACGTCCACTATGACACAAGGGGTCTCGGTAATGATAGCGTAACCGATGTTTTCTAGCATGAGGCTGAGGCCCGGCCCGCTTGTGGCAGTCATGGCCCTGGCCCCGGCCCATACTGCCCCGATTACTGCCGAGATGGAGGCAATCTCGTCCTCCATCTGGATGAACACCCCACCCGCCTCTGGGAGCCGCCAGGAGAGTCTTTCCATTATCTCACTGGATGGTGAGATGGGGTAGCCCGCAAAGAACCTGCACCCTGCCGCAATGGCCGCCTCTGCACAGGCCTGGTTGCCCTCAAAGAAGTAATTCCCTGGGGGGAGGGGGTTTTTTGTTTTGGGGGGCATTATAGTTTTTTACACATCGTGTAATAGATATTTTAGATTAAAGAATGTAAGGGGGCCTTGCCCCTCGTGCCTTAGGCAGATACGTCCGCCTCAGGCGGAGCGGACTTACCACCCCAGCCAGCTGTCACCCTGAGCGGAGCGAAGGGTCTCGCCTTTAGCCGGTAGGGGGCGTCATTGACGCATCATGCGGTAGGCTGTGGTTCCTTTCTTTTGTGTGCATTTTAATTACGCAGGCTGAAGCCTGCGGCTACATGATTTAGGTTCACAACCTCCCCGACCTGAATATACCTACATGATTGATAGTACCCTCTTGCACTCCTCAATAAATTGGCGAACCGATTCCTTCATCGCTTCAACCTCCGGCCGCTCCTTTTTCATAAAGGGAGGGCCTCTTTTTCAATTGTTTGTATAAAGGGGGTTATCCTCCATACGGGATGTTTAAAAATATCAAGAGGAATAACCCTGGGGGAAATGTATACGTCGTGTTCCAGATTTACATTAAAGACAATATCCATCACCTTCTTCCAGACATCGGGAGACCCCTTTTTTACTATAACAGCAATATCTATATCAGACTCAAGTGTATCTACCCCTTTAAGCTTTGAGCCGAAGAGTTTAATAGCTACGACCCTCTTCCCAAGCGTGTTCTTTACTTGCTGGGAGAAGTCTTGAATAGCCAGCCTATCCTTCTCTTTTAGGAGACGTAAATCCTTCATCTAACTGTCTCGTGTTATCCTTCACAACCTCCCCGACCTGAATATCCCTATGGCCAGCCATATACCCATTATAGTGGCGAAGAGGTAGCCCAGGATGCCGATTATCGGCATGTCTTGCCACGTGGGACCAACCTTGGCCATCATGACGAGGCTGGAGGATATGACCGTGGCGGCGAGGATTATGCTGAGGGCCAGGCGGTTACTGGACCTGTCCAGCTCGTTGGCAAAATTCTCAAGCTCCACGTGCTTGAGGGTGACCTGCATCTTTCCCGTGAGGAGTTTTTTTAGTATCTGCCTGGCCTCCCTGGGGCCATGGGAGAGGAGGTTGGAGAGGTGCCATGAACCCTCCCTCGCCAGGCGGGAGATGCGTTCCCTTGAGAGACTTTCTATGAAGAGGCTCCTGGCAAATGGGGCAACCGTGACCTGTAAGTCTAGGTCCGGGTCTAGCTGACGGGCTATGGTGGTAACGGTAGTAAAGGACTTTCCCAGGAGGACGAAGTCCCTGGGCAGTATCAGATGGTAGTCCCTGGCCACCTTCATCATGTCAAAGAAGGCCCTGCGGGGGTCTATCCTCTTTATGGGGATGCCCATGAACTTCTCAATGGTCTCACGGAGTGCCAGCCTGAGGGCCTCCAGTTTGCCATCCTCGGGGATGGCCCCTAAATCCATAAAGACCTCTATATAAAGGTCCATGTCTTTCTGCAAGAGGGCTAACAGGGCAGTGGTGAGTTGGCCCTTGAGGTCATCCGAGATGTGGCCCACCTGGCCAAAATCTATCATGCAGAGCTTGCCTTCCCTGGTTACCATGAGGTTCCCAGGATGGGGGTCAGCATGGAAAAGCCCCGCCTTGAAGTATTGTTCCATGAAGTTTCTCAAAATAGTCGTAGCCAGCTTCTTCTTATCCACGCCTGTTGCTTCCAGGAGGGCCGGGTCTCCAGCGCTAGTATGCTTCATCCTTTGCAGGGTCAGGACACTGGAGGTGGAGAGGTCCCAGTAGACCTTGGGTATCACGACGTTTGGGTCCCTGGCATAGAGGTTGTAGAACTTGGCCGTGTTGGAGGCCTCTGAGACGAAATCCATCTCGTTATTGATGAGCCTGTAGAACTCCTCCACGAGCATAGTAGGACAGAAGAACTTTAATTCCTCTATCCGCTCCGCCCTTTCTGCAATGAGGGACAGCAGGTCAAGGTCGCTCCAGACGACCTCCTCTATCCCTGGCCTCTTGACCTTCACCACCACCTCAGTAAGGTCCTTCAGCCTGGCGGCATGTACCTGGGCGATAGAGCCGCAGGCGAGGGGTTCATCCTGGAACTCCGCAAAGAGTTTGTTTATGGGGGACTTCAGTTCCGCCTCTATGGTGGCCCTGGCAAGTCTTGGGTCAAAGGGTTTAACCTCCCTCTGGAGCTTACAGAACTCTGAGATGAATTCCTCTGGCACGATGTCCGGGCGTGTGGAGAGGAACTGGCCGAGCTTGACGTATAAGGGGCCAAGCTCCTGGAGGACTCGTACCGTGCGGGCAGGTAACGGCACATCCTCAGGGACGTGCTTTTCCAGGAAACGCCTCCCGATGGGCAGGTGCTCGTGGAGCTTCAGGCGGTACACCAGGTGGCCAAAGCCGTGCCTTACCAGTACCTGGAGTATCTGGGAGAGCCTGCGGAAGCGTCCTGGGGTCCTGGTTATGTCTCTTAACTGCAAAGCCGCCTCCTGTAGGGGCACGTTGCAACGTGCCTCTACTGCAAAGGATGGACAGACCTAAAGGTCTGTCCCTACACCACCCATTTAGTTTTTGTCTCGTAGGGACAGGGCTTTAGCCCTGTCCTGGTAAAAGCAGGGTACGGATCTTTTTTGCCTGTTCCAGCAGGGGCAGTAGTTGGTCAACAGGCACCATGGTGGCTGAATCGCTAAGGGCCTTTTCGGGTGACTCGTGTACCTCTATGAATAGGCCATCCGCCCCGGCGGCCACTGCCGCCCTGGCCAGGGGGAAGACCATCTCCCTCTGCCCCCCGGAGGCGTGGCCCAGACCACCAGGAATCTGGACGCTGTGCGTGGCGTCGTACAGGACAGGGTAACCTAGCCCCTTCATAATCACTACGGAACGCATATCGCTTACAAGATTGTTATACCCGAAGGCGGTCCCCCTCTCGGTAAGGATAATCTGGTCGTTACCCGTGCTTGACACCTTCTCGGCCACGTATTTCATGTCCCAGGGGGCGAGAAACTGTCCCTTCTTTATATTTACAGGGCGCCCCGTCTGTGCCGCCGCTATCAGCAGGTCTGTCTGACGGCAGAGGAAGGCAGGGATTTGCAGTACGTCCAGTACCTTGCTGGCCTCCTCTGCCTCCTCAGGGGAGTGGACGTCGCTCAGGACGGGTACGCCGACGGCCTCTTTTACCTCTTTAAGTATCTCCAGACCTTTTTTAAGGCCGGGCCCCCTGTAAGAGTGCAGGGAACTACGGTTGGCCTTATCGTAAGAGGCCTTGAAGACGAAGGGTATGTCCAGGGACTGGGCAATCCCCTTGAGCCTCCTGGCCAGGGCCAGGCAGGTCTCCCTGTCCTCAATCACGCAAGGTCCCGCCACCAGCACCAGGGGTCTGCCATCGCCGATGGATAAGTTGTTTATCTTTACGGTTTTCATTGTTAGTAGCTAGTAGCAAGTAGCTAGTAGCTAAGAAGTAAGTACCCCCCTGGCTACTGACTACTGTCTACTGGCTACTATATATCACACCCCCAGGGTGCAGTCAAACCTATTGTAGACGGGGTTTTAGGCAACCCTATTGAAATTATTTACGCATAGATAAGATTTTGCTTGCCCCCC
>DATETB010000091.1:0-4583 GCA_035283825.1 Candidatus Brocadiales bacterium
CTGCATCTCTGAGATGTCCTTCAGGCTCATCGTAATAAAGTCATCCGCCCCCTCCTTGGGTATATGGTGCCTCTGACGGAGGAGGTCTTTTATCTGCTGTTCTGCCTCTGATATGGCCTCTTGTGAGACGGCAGAGGCGAAGATTACGCCTACATAGCCAGGGAGTACAGAGCCAATAATCTTCCACTCCGCGGTGGTAAAGGGTATGAAGACCTGGTCATCCTGGTCTTGACCACCACCTGCTATGGCCCCTCTGGGGGCCTTTACCCCGATTACCCTGAAGGGCACCTTTTTAATAATTACCGTCTTCCCCACCGGGTCTTCCTCCCAGCCAAAGAGACTTCGGGCTACTTTATCCCCCAGGACACACACGGCATCTGCACTCTCCATATCCCTGTGGGTAAAAAAGGTACCCCTGGCCACAGACCAACTCCTGACAATCTGATACTCTGGAGTAACCCCTACGATTAGCGTATTCCAGTTCTGATTGCCATAAACCACCTGATTGGTCTCCCTCTTGGCATAGGAGGTCATGGCCACGGCGAGGCACTCTCTCGCAATAGCCCTGGCGTCTTCTACCGTCAGGGTAAAAGCGGTACCCGTGCCATGCCTTGCCCCTCCTGCCGTAGTACTACCCGAAAAGACCATGAGCATATTACTCCCCAGGCCCTCTATCTGGGCCTTGACCATAGCCCCTGCCCCCTGTCCTATGCCAACCATGGCTATCACTGAGCCTACGCCTATGGTAACCCCCAACATGGTCAGGGCCGAGCGGAGCTTATGCTGTCTTAATGTCCTTAAGGCAATGCGAAAGACTTCCAGAGAGACCTTCATACTATCCCTCCTCGGGTAGTGGCACGGCGCGCCGTGCCCCTACGGCTATCTCGGCTGTGTCCTCTACCACCTTCCCGTCCCTGAATAGTAGCCTTCTCCGGGCATACTGGGCAATATCTGCCTCATGGGTAACCAGTATTATAGTTATGCCCTGGCTGTTTAGTCTCTGGAATATGGCCATGACCTCTGCCGCACTCACGCTATCCAGGTTGCCAGTGGGCTCATCTGCCAGGATGAGGATAGGCTGATTAACTATGGCCCTGGCAATGGCCACCCTTTGTTGTTCTCCGCCTGAGAGTTTGCTAGGGTTGTGAGTCTCCCTGCCCTTCAGGCCCATGGCCCAGAGCATCTTCAATGCCCTCTCCTTCCGCTCCCTTCTGGGTACACCTCCGTAGATTAGAGGCAGTTCCACGTTTTCCACGGCAGCCATCCTCGGCAGGAGGTTAAAATTCTGGAAGACAAAGCCTATCTTCCTGTTCCTTATCTCTGCTAACTGATTGATATTAAGGGCAGCGACCCTCTGCCCGTCAAATATATAGTTGCCACTGGTAGGATAATCCAGACAGCCAAGGATATTCATAAAAGTAGACTTCCCGGCCCCCGAGGGGCCCATTACGGCCACGAACTCGCCCTCCTCAATCTTTAAAGACACCCCCCTCAGGACGTGCACCTCCACCTCGCCCATGCGGTATACCTTGTGCAGGTTTTCTGTAACTATAAGCGCCCCTTTTGCCATAACAAAACTTTCTCCTAACTACTATAGGATTGGGGACAGAGCCCCAATCCTATAAGCACCTTTGGGTCCACGGGCTTTGTCACTAGTATAATCTCCTGGGCATGGTAGGCCCTTTCTCCCTGGTCACCATACCCACCACCAACTGGCTGCCTTCTTTGAGGTCTCCCTGGACCAGTTCTGTAAATTTATCGTCTGAAATACCTGTAACCACGGTTACAGGACTAGGTCTCTTCTTGCCCTTTAAGGTATATACCAGGTGTTGCGGGCCTTTAGGCTCCGGCGTAGAGGCATTATTTTTTGCCGGGGCTAGCCCTGCCGCCTTGTTATCCTCCCTGGGTGGCCTGAAACGCAGGGCCGCATTAGGGACCTTTAATACGTCTCGTCTCTCTGCTACGGTAACCGTGGCATTGGCGGTCATGCCGGGTTTCAGTTGCAACTCTTTATTTTCCACCCCAATAACCACATTATAAATGACCACGTTCTGCGTAACCTTTGGAGAACTCCTCACCTCAACTACTTTTGCCTTAAAGGTAGTATCCGGATAGGCATTCACGTAAAAGGTGGCAGGCTGACCTGGGCTTACCCTACCGACGTCCGCCTCGTTGACGTCTAAATAGGCCTCCATCTCTTTGAGGTCCTGGGCTATTACAAAGAGGGTAGGGGTCTGGAAAGTGGCCGCCACGGTCTGTCCTACGTCCACGTTACGAGTCAGTACAAGGCCATCAATAGGAGAGTAAATGTAGGTGTAGCTGAGGTCAAGCTCTGCCGATTCCAGGGAGGCCTCTGCCTGCTTCAGTTCTGCCAGGGCAAGCTCATGTTTGGCCCTTGCGGACTCTAACTCTGCCGTGGCCATCTCGTGGTTGGTCCGGGCGGTGTCCCTTTCCTGCTCTGTAACCACCCCGTCTTTAAACAAGGTCTCAAAACGGTTGTAAATCCTTTGTGTATCCTTTACCTTCACCTCTAGTTCCGTAACGTCGGCCCGGGCACTGGATACCTTAGCCCTCGCTATCTCCAGGTTGGCCCCGGCCTGCCTTGCCCTGCTCTCAAAGGGGGCGGGGTCTATGCGGGCCAGCAGTTGGCCCTTTGTTACGACGTAATCAAAATCTACATAAATCTCTTTTATTTTGCCTGAGACCTGACTACCTACCTGCACAGAGAGTAGCGGTTGCAGCGTACCACTGGCGGTAACCACTGAGACAACGTCTCCCCTCTCCACCCCGGCCGTACGATACTTCGCAGCCTCCCCCTTTGACATCAACACGCCTACCGTACTGGCCGTGGCTACTACCGGGATAGCAATGGCTAGTATAATAAATAGTTTTTTCATGTGTTCCTCGTAGGGTCACAGTACAACACACCCCCACTGCACTATACTATTTTACTCCTTATGTCCCAAAAGGAGAATAGGTTTTGATAAAATTGTTAGAAATCGTAGAGGCAGGGGGTAGGGGGTAGGGAGAGAAAAGAATTGTAAATTGTAAGTTGTAAATTAGAAATTTTAAAATTTCCAATTTGCAATTTACAATGTTTTCAGGGACAGGGGGTAGGGGGTAGGGAAAGAATAAAGAATGCAGTAGTCAAAATTCAGAATTTAGGACGGCCGTTCTTTGGCCTCATAAAATACCCTTGACTTTAAGAGGGATGAAAAGGAAATTATTGTGCAGGCCATGAAGGTCCTTTTGGGGACTTAAGGGTAAGTTTCCAAGATTCTCACTTAAGGGTAAGGATATGTTGTACCAGGGCCAAATTTACCTCTCTGAAAGGCGTATCCCTATTGCCATGTTTTTTTTGTTCATGCTCTTTATTGCTAGACCTTCTTTGTCTGCCCCAGGCGGATGGGTCGTTACCTATGGGGGAGTCAATCCAGATGGGATTTATTCCATCCAGCAGACCGTAGATGGGGGCTACATAGTGGTGGGCAACACGGAGTCGTTCGGTGCTGGTAAGGTGGACGCCTGGGTCTTGAAGCTAAGGCCCGACGGTTCTATAAATCCTTCTTGTGGCTTTGGAAGGGATACCAGTGTCTCTGGAAAAGATAGTAATGCCAAAGTAGAGGCTACCAGTGCAATCGCTATAGATAGCGGGGCGAATCCACAAGACCCTGCGTTCAGGAGTCAGACTATTATTGATATTCTAATAAACGGCATTTGTCCTTAGGGGAATTTACCCTCAATATGACTTCCTTGGACAGGGATTTCTTTATGTACTAAAGCTACAGTAGTGCCTGTCAAAAGTTCATCCCACTCTTTTATCCATTTTTCAATGTGGAGACGACCTTTGGCCCCGGCCGGGATATTTGTAGTTTCACCTATTGGTACGTAGCGTTCCACAATGCAGATGGGGTCGTCCGCCTCTACATCTACAGGCCCCTCAGCCCCCCGAAGCCATCTGCGGAAAAAGCACGAGAATGGGACTTTAACCTCATGTATGGTTTTCATTGTTTTAGCAAAAAATGCCGATGGGTGTACTCTTAGTAGTTGCTCGTAGAAATCCTCTCCAGTACCTCCACGTCCAGGATGGCCTTCCTTACGAATTCTTCTCTTTCCTTATGATGTGGATAGTACCCGTGTTTGGTGACCTCCAACCACGTGGCCTTTCCTCCAAGACTCAGGTCACTGGTTAGTATCCTCTCTATTGCCTCCACATAGCGCCAGAGCCTGCTCAGCGGGAGTTCACTATCAGGGGCTACCACTCTATCAGTAACCCAGATAGAAATCCTGTGCCTCAGCTCCCTCCTGGGGGAGGGAGGAAGGGAGGCATTAGTACCGGTAGTGGACCCTCCCATGATGGCGACATTGGGGTAGGTGTAGCGACTACCCTTATACTCCCCCTGGAGGAAGAAGGATCGGATGTCATCTAGAGTTACCCCGTCTGCCCTCTCCAGTTCTATCTGGTCCAGTTTCGCTGGGAGTTGGTTCTGCAGCACGGTTCTTACCTGTCTCAGGATGTCCTCTAACATGGGATGCCTCCTTTATCAGCAGTCAGCTATCAGGAATTAGTTGTAGGGGCGGTT
>DATETB010000092.1:0-8949 GCA_035283825.1 Candidatus Brocadiales bacterium
CGGCCACCACCAGGGCTATGGTAAGACCCAATGGGATCCACTTGAAACGCAGGGACCACTTCAGGCTAACCATATATATCCTCACCAGGAACCTCACTATGGGGTTCTCCTCCTCGCTCCGTAGCCGGCCCTTCAAGAAGAAGGTGGCCAGGGCAGGTACCAGGGTTATGGCCAGTATAGCGGTACCTACCATAGCCAGGCTCTTGGTGAAGGCCAGGGGCCAGAAGAGCTTGCCTTCTATCCCCCTGAGGGCAAAGACCGGGATAAAGGATAGAATCATGATTACTACCGAGAAAAATATGGGCGGCCCTACCACCCTGGAAGACTCCAGGACTACCTCCCTAATATCCCCCTTTACCCTGGCCTTTGGCCCATACTTGTTAGTCAGGTTCCTGAAGGCATTCTCAGTAATGACTATCCCCGCATCCATCAGGTCTCCCAGGGCGATGGCAATGCCGGAGAGGGACATGATGTTAGAAGTTATGTGCAAAGGGTACATAAGCATAAAGGAGATGAGGATGGCCAGGGGCAGGGTAAGGATTATGAGCAGTGCGCTGGGAAAATGGGCGAGGAAGATGCCCACTACTATAAGGGTGATAATCGCCTCCTCAATGAGGGTCTCTTTCAGGGTACCAATTGCCCTGTGAATCAGGGGGGTGCGGTCGTAGAAGGGCACTATCCTGACCCCTGGGGGGAGGCCTGGTCCAATCTCCTTAATCTTCTTTTTTATGCTTTTGGTTACATTAATAGTATCCTCCCCGTACCTCATAAGGACTACTCCCCCTACGACATCACTACCGTTCTTTTCCAGGACACCCCTGCGGAGGGAAGGCCCCATCTGTACCGTGGCCACGTTCTTTACGTATATGGGTACCCCATTGTGCGAGCCCACAACTATATCCTCTATGTCCTCCAGGCCCTCAATCCAGCCCAACCCCCTCACCAGATACTCCATGTCGCTGGCCTCCACCACCCTGGCCCCCACGGTCTTATTGCTGGCCTGGACGTTCTCAAAGATACTCCTGAGGGGGACGTTGTAGGCCAGGAGCTTGTTCGGGTCTACGTCTATCTGATACTCCCTGATAAAACCTCCAATGCTGGCCACGTCGGCCACTCCGGGGGTGGACTTCAATTGATACCGCACGAACCAGTCCTGGATGGCCCGCAGTTCCCCCAGGTCGTAACCCTCACCCTCTACCGTGTACCAGAATATCTGCCCTATCGCAGTAGCATCGGGGGCAAGGTAGGGTACTACGCCAGGGGGTAAAAAGGTGGAGGCCAGGTTCAGCCTCTCTATTATCCTCTCCCTGCAAAAGTAATAACCATACCTTTCATCAAAGATTATGAAGACCATAGAAAAGCCGAAGTCGGAGATAGACCGTACCGCCTTCACCCCTGCCAGACCCGAGAGGTTCACGCTCAAGGGATAAGTAATCTGGTCTTCCACGTCCTGGGGACTCCTTCCTAGCCAGTCCGTAAAGATAATCTGCTGGTTCTCGCTCAAATCGGGGATGGCATCGACGGGGGTGTTGTACAAACAATAGACCCCCCAGACCATGGCCAGGGCGAAAAATATTATGGTCATCAAGCGGTTTCTTATGCAGAACTCTATTATGGCAACTACCATGACAGTAGTCAGTAGTCAGTAGTCAGAAATCAGCAACTAGAACTGCTTTCTGCTTACTCCTTACTGCCCATTGGTTTTCCTAAGCTTCTCAAATATTTGTCCGGGTTTTTCTTGAACTTACGTTTGCACTCGTCACAGCAGAAATAGTAGGTCTTCCCCTGGTACCTGTACGACACGGCCTTAGCCTTTTCCAGGGACATACTGCATACTAAATCTGTAGTGGCAGTCTCCTTGTACACCCAGACCCTTGCCGAGAAGAGCCCTGGGTTGGACTGGAAGTGGGCCAGGCACTCCTTGGAACAGAAATAGTATAAGTCTTCCCCATATTTCAGGCTGAGGGCCTCAGCCACCTTCACGTCCATACCGCAAACCGGGTCTATCGCCTCTCCTTCAGCAGGCATCCTTATCGTGGGTGGAACCCCTTCTTCCGCGGGTGGGGTCTTCTCCATTATTGCGGGGGCAGGTTTCTCTGCAGGGGGCAACTTCTCGGCTGGCGTACCGTGTACATGTTTCCCCGGGGGTGGAGCTCCCTCTGTCGGCCCCCCCGTTGCCCCGTAGTACTGGGCGGACACCCCAGGCCCCAATTTAGTCTCGGCATCTATGAGAAATGCCCCGGCCGAGGCCACCCTCTCCCCTTCCCTTAGCCCTTCTAGTACCTGGACGTAGCCCTCCGCATCAAAGCCGGTCTTTATCTCCCTGGCCACAAAGAAGTTCTCCTCCTTCTCCACGTAAACAATCTTCCTCAGGCCCGTGTCCAAGACTGCAGAGCGGGGGATAGCCAGTACCCCCTGGGGCTTCTCCACCAGGGGCATACCACTGCATTTCTCGCATACACCTGGTTTATCAGAGACCACCTCAGGGTGCATAGGGCAATAGTATGTAACCCCCCCTGTCTCTAAGGGGATTTTTATTGTGGCATTCACGAACATCAATGGCTTTAGTTTCAATTCCGGGTTAGGGACGTCCACCCTGACCTTCACGGAGCGGGTCTGCTCATTGAGGAAGGGGTCTATAAAAGAGACCATTCCGATAAAGGCCTGTCCCGGATATGCAGGGCTGGTGATCTCCACCTTCTGGCCCAGCTTCACCAGGGACATCTCAAATTCATAGACGTCGGCCATCATCCATAGGTTAGAAAGGTCCGCAATGGTATACATCTGGGCACCTTCCATGACGTACTGGCCCACAAGGACGTCCTTTTTTATCACCGTGCCGGTGATGGGGGAATGTACCGTCATGTGGGTCTTTACCTCACGCCCCTTGGTAAGCTCCTCTACCTGTTCTTCCGTAATACCCCATAGGAGGAGCCTCTCCCTGCTGGCCCTGAGGAGGGATTCCGCCCCTTTGACTACCTCCGGGGTAGTACTCTCCTCCATCCTCTCCGCCGTCTCCAGGGCAAGGAGGTACTCCTTCTGCGTGGAGACCAGGTCAGGGCTATAAATCCATACCAGGGGTGCACCCTGTTCCACCTCAATACCAGTGAAGTCTACGAAGAGCTTATCCACCCTGCCCATTATCCTGGCCGTGGCATAGGCGAGCTTCCTCTCGTCATAGGTCAGCCGGCCTACCGTGTATATCTCCTTGGTGAGACCCCTATAGGCGGCTGACTCTTTCCTTATCCCGGCCAGTTTTATCTGCCACGGACTGAACTGGACAATGGATACCTCAGGCCCTGCCTCGGTGAGGGCCTTTACTGCCCCTTTAGGCCTCTTGGATAGCGGCATCCCGCATATAGGACACTTACCAGGTTTGTCCGATACCACCTGGGGGTGCATGGGACAGAAGTACTCAACCTCCCCTTCCTCGGGACCCGCCCATAGACTCTCTAATCCCCAGGCCAGTGGTGAGCGGAGCGAATCCATCTGGGGATGGCCCAGACCGGTGGTGAGCAAAGCGAATCCAAAGGCTAGTGGGATAAGGATTAGCCACGCTGTCCATACATACCTCAAAATCCTGCAAGACATCTGTGCCGCCTTCCTTCCGTTTCCCGCAGGCTAAAGTTTGCCAAAGGCTGAAAGTCCGCCATCCTTCGGCTTCGCTCAGGACAAGCCTTTTGGGCGGGCGAATCTGCCTCAGGCACGACCTGCGGCTACTTAAACTTTTAAACCCTTGAACCCTTATTTTTGCGGTACGCCCTCCGGTGTGAGGGACGTACCCACCGCCCTCTCCAACTCCGCCAGGCCGGTCTCAAATTCCACTGCGGCCATGTGATACTGGATGCGTGCACTCAAGAGCGTCCTCTCACTATCTAAAAGGGTAAGAAAATCTATCTTATCCGTCTCATACTCTGCGAGGGCCGCCTTAAGGGACTGTTCGGCGAGGGGAATGACGCTGTCTGAGTATATCGTGGTCGTACTCCGGGCATTGATGGTCTTCGTCCAGGTGTCCTTCACCTCAGAGAGGACGGCATTTTTTACGGCCAGATACTCCGCCTCTGCGGCCCGGAGGGTCCCCCTGGCCTCCCTTACCCTGGCCCGATTCTTACTCCACAGCCAGGGGACGTTGAAGGCTATCTTAGACGACCACATGTCGGCCATAGTGTCGGTCTGCATGTACATCACCTCAAACTCCGGGTCGGGGAAATAGAGGTCCTTCTTGGCCAAATCCAGGGCAGACTTGTCCCTCTTTATGGCAAAACCAAACTTCTGGAGTTCCGGCCTCTGTTTCATTGCCACCTCCTCCAGTTCCACCAGGTCCAGGGAGAGCGGGTATATGCTGAAGTCCTCCGGTCTCCCCAGGGGTGCCTCCGGGTCTCTATTGAGGATGGTGTTTATCCGGGTCTCCAGGGCCTTCTTGTCTCTCTCCAGTACCTCTAAGTCCCTTATAATCCTGGCAATCTCTACCTGTGTGGCAAGGACGTCCCTCTGGGGGGCACGCCCTACCTTGTAGCGGGTCTCCGCTATAGCGGCAAACCTCCCCAGGAGGTCTTTGACCTCCTTATTGATGTCTATGACGTTGTAGAGGTGGCGGAGTTGATAGTAGGCCCCTTTGACCCTGGCCAGCATCTCCAGCACCTGCTGTTCCCAGTCCTTCTTGGCGATGTTAGAGTCTCCTTCCGCAATCTTACCCCTCAGGCGTAGCTTCCCGGGGAAGGGTACCTTCTGGGAGACCACCCCCCTGCGTTCCGCACGGTTCCAGTCGGGGGTAACCCTTACGGGGGATTCCACGTTCCAGGTATGGAAGTTGACCATGGGGTCGTCCAGAGACCTGGCCCCGGCAACGGCCTCTTGGCTTGCCTCCCAACGGTTAAGGAATACCTGGATGTTCGGGTTATTCTTCAGGGTCTCATCTATTACCCATTGGAGGCGCAAGGTCTTCGGCCCGCCTGGGGCGGATTCTGCCCAGGCCAGGCCCGTATACCCTAACATCCACACAAAGAAAATCATTAACGACTTCTTCATCTCTTTCCTCCGTCACTAATAGGGACCAGGGGCTAGGGGGCAGAGATTAGAGAAATTGTGAATTTGGGATTGCGAATTGCGAATTTTCAAATCCGAAATTCCAAATCCGCAATCCGCAATCCACAATTCCTGTCCCCTGTCCAATGCCTACATGGGTTTATTACATAACGGACACGTGGCCATCTCCGTCCCGCACTTACTGCAGGTATGGACGTCCATATATATCCCTGTCGTCCGTTTCTGCTAATCGCCACCCTTGTGTTTGCCATGCTCATGCGCATGGTCGTGGGTCTTCTTTTCGCACTGGCAGGTGGCAGACTTACCCGTGCAGTGCGGACAATCGGAACCAGACAGACAGAAGCAGGCATACTTAACTGGCTCCTTGAGGAATTCAGCCCTGCATTTCTCCGAGCAGAAGCTGTACTTCTTCCCGTTGTACTCCGTAACGTGAGGTGTGTCCTTGCCTGCCTCCATCCCGCATACGGGGTCATAAACCTTCTTGGTCTCCTGGGCAATTGCCAGTCCGCCTAAGGCGGACATCCCTAATGCCAGAGAGGCCACCAGGGTTAATAGGCACGCTCTTCTAGACATGACCTTCCCTCCTTTTCTTTTAAAGTATGACTTTGTTGAATGAGTACTCAATGATCCCTTCAACCCCTGCCCTTTTTAATTCTGGGATGATGCGCCTGGTCCCCAGTCCCTGATTCTTATCCGCCTGAGGCGGATTCCCAGTAACCCTGGCATAAGTGCCTACATGGGTTTATTACATAACGGGCAAGTGGCCATCTCCGTCCCGCACTTACTGCAGGTATGGACGTCCATATCCTGTATCTCCTTCTTGCAGTTAGGACAAGCCATCTTCTTTTCCAGGTGTACCCCGCCTCCTTTTTTGGTGGCAGTTACCGTCTCCTTGCAACTAGGACACTTGAGTTCCACCGCGGGGACTCTCTTGATCACCGACCCAACGTGCTGACTGCAGATGGGGCAGGACAGCATCTCTTTCCCGCATCGCCCACACTCAACGGCCTCAAGCCCTTCTACCTTCTTCTTACAAGAAGGACACTCCATCGCCTTTTCGAGGTGGACACCGCCACCCTTCTTGGTAACCGTTACCCTCTCCTTACAGCTAGGGCACTTCACCTTAGCGGTTGGCTTCTCAGCAGCACGGCCCACCACCTTCTTGCAAAGGTTGCACAGGAGTACCTTCTGACCGCACTTATTGCAGACATGGGGCTCCAATGCCGTCCCCTTCCCCTTACAGTTCGGACAGAGCATCTTCTTCTCCAGATGGACACCCCCGCCCTTCTTTGTGGCCAGGGTCTCCTCCTTGCAGGTTGGGCAGGTTATCTTCTGAGGAGACTCCTCCCCCGCCTGTGCGGGGAGCCCCTGTCCCAGGGTGGTCTGGACCCCGACAAAAGACACTACTAGAATTCCTAGCAAACATCCCAAGATTATCCCATACCTCATTTTTTTACACCTCCTATCAAAGCCGTAGGGGCGTGTTGTTCGCCAGGAGGAATCTCCCTGCGGCGCAAAAATCCACCCCTACCATCCAAGACATACCCTGGCTCGTAACCCTTGAGTCTCAGGGAATTAAAGACAACCAGAAGGGAACTGAAGGCCATGAAACCTGCGGCCATCATGGGGCTAAGATGCCCCAGGGCGGCCATGGGGATGGCCACAATATTGTAAGAAAAGGCCCAGAAGAGGTTCTGCCTTATCGTCCTCATCACCTGCCTGCTAAGGGCCACCGCCTCGGCTACCTTCTTAATGTCCCCCCTCATAAGGGTAACCTGGGAGGACTCCAGGGCCACGTCTGTACCGGTACCCATGGCAAAGCCCACGTCTGCGGTCATAAGGGCCGGGGCGTCATTTATCCCGTCCCCCACCATCCCCACCTTCCTACCCTTTAGTTGCTCCCCCTTTATCTCCTCCACCTTCTCCCCGGGCTTTAACTCGGCCTTGAACCGCTCTATGCCCACCTGTCTTGCCACCTCCTGGGCGCTCTCATAGTGGTCTCCCGTCAGCAGGGAAGGCTCTATACCCATAGCCTTTATCCTGTCTATTGCCTGTAAAGAGGTGTCCTTTATGCTATCCGCCAGGGCAAAAAGGGCGGAGGCCTTGCCATCGGTGGCAACGTACACCAGTACCCTCCCACCCCCCTTTAACTCCCTTACCTTTGCCTCAAGGGGCGTGAGGTCTATGCCTTGTTCCCATAACATCCTCTGACCGCCAATGGTCAGCAAGTGGCCGTTGCACCTTGCCTTTACGCCCTGACCGCTGTAGGCCCGAAAATCGGCGGCTGTCTGGAGTGGTACGCCCTTTTGTGCGGCATACTCTACGATGGCCCTGGCGAAGGGGTGCTCTGAGGGCCTCTCACAAGAGGCCACCTGGGAGAGGAGTTCTCCATCGGGCCTTTGCGTGGCATTATAAAATTGGGTTACGGTGGGCCTACCTTGAGTTATTGTGCCGGTCTTATCAAAGAAGAGGACGTCAATCCTGGAGGCCTCCTCCAGACTCTGGGCGTCCCGAATCAGGATGCCCAGCTGGGCGGCCCTGCCCACACCCACGGTAACGGCTGCGGGGGTGGCCAGACCCAGGGCGCAGGGACAGGCGACAAGGAGCACGGCAATGGAGGTAGTAAGGGCCACAGGATAACAGTACCCCGCCCACAACCAGCCAAAGGCCGTGCCACCTGCTATTAGCAGGACTATTGGCACGAAGACCCCTGACACCCTATCCGCCAGCCGTTCCACAGGGGCCTTAGAGGACTGGGCCTCCCTGACCAGCCTTATAATGTGGGCAAAGGTGGTGTCCTCTCCTACCCTGAGGGCCTCAAAGACTATAGTACCATCAAGATTTATTGTGCTGGCCTGTACGGTATCCCCCGGCACTTTGACCACAGGGAGACCCTCGCCGGTAAGGGAGGACTCATCCACGGTGGTACATCCATCTATAACCCTGCCATCGGCCGGTATCCGCTCCCCCGGCCTGACGATTATACTATCGCCAACGGAGAGTTCGTTTATCGGCACTTCTATCTCTACGGCCTCCCGGAGGCAGTGGGCCTTCTTGGGTACCAGGGTCATCAACCCCTCTATAGCCTCCGTGGTCCTGGCCCTGGCCCTCGCCTCCAGGAAGCGACCCAGCAGGACAAGGGTAATAATCATACAGGCAGTCTCAAAGTATAGTTCTTTTACCCCCCACGTTAGAGATGTCAGGCTGTAGGTATAAGCGGCGCCACTGCCCATGGCTATGAGGGTATCCATATTGGCTCTCAGACGCCTGAGCTGTCTCAGTGCCCCCACAAAGAATTCCGAACCTGCCCCAAAGACCACTATCGTTGCAAGCAGGAATTGGAGGTAAGAAGAATAGGGAAAATCCAGTTCTAACATGGCAATCAGGAATACGGGCGTCGTGAGCAGTGCCGAGATAATAAGGCGTCTGCCGGGGGTGGTTAAGGCCCTCACGTACCCCTTCTCCAGTGAATAACCCAGGGAGGCAAGGGTAGAGCCAAGCACCTCCTCGTTAACGTTACCCCGCAGGACTGCCTCCCCTGTGGCAAAATTCACCCTTGCGTCCTCTATACCTTCTAGCTGTGTGAGGGCATTTTCTATTCGGCGGGCGCAGGAGGCACACCGCATACCTTTTATGTGGAGTATCTTTTTATCATCAGCCACGACTTTAATCTCCAGGGACTACCCATGCACAGAAAGTCCAAATTCCAAAGCCCAAATGCCAAATCAATGTCAAAGTTCAAAATCCAAATAAGAAAATCCCATCTCTAAAATTTTGCATTTGGGTTTTGACATTTGGATTTCATTTGTTATTTGGGCTTTGACATTTGTCATTTTCCTTCGTCTCTACTCCCTACTCCCTATCCCCTATCCCCTACTCCCTGCCCTGTGTTATCGCCCGAAG
>DATETB010000093.1:0-6622 GCA_035283825.1 Candidatus Brocadiales bacterium
TTCGCAACTGGGCATCACTCAGGGTTAGTAACTTTTTTTTCAATTCCAGATGAGTCAAATCCATTTCTCCTCCTAAAACTGCGTTGTGCGTTGGACCAGGCTATCAAAATATTTACAGTCCGCTTGCCTGGAAAGTTCCTGGGAATAAAAGTCGCACATTCTTCCCCTTCTTACTCTTAATTGACAGCGAACATATTGTTCCCCAAACTCCCATTCTAGATCGCCGTAAATGCAGGCGTGTTTAGCTCTTTCCAAATTCGGGGGCCCAAGGCATAAAGGGCGACCAATCTGATGGGGTAGACTACAAGCCTACCCACTTGGGCCCCCGGCGGTTGCCACCCGCTTTAAAATAATTAGTTCTTTAAACTTGGGGGGGCAATTTTGCAGAGGAAGTCTTTTGTCTTTACAAACTCCCATTTGCCACCTGGATATATTACTATTATCTCATCCGCAGGTATAAACCATCTAATCCCATACAGACACAGAGAGGACAGATAGAATAACAGGGTTACGATTTTTCTCTGGATAACCTTGCGCATCTCCTCTGCCCGTTTCCGTAGTTGTGCCAGAGTTTCTTGGGGTCCACCCCCAGGTAGTCCGCAATAGCCTTCCGCACCCAGGGGGTCGTGTCGTGGTCATTCGTTACGAGGTAGAACCGCTTAGGCTCTATCCCGATGGCCTCCGCCGCTTCTTTCCCGGTTAACCCCTTCCTGAACAATATCTTATTGACTTTGTTTCTTTTCATGATTTAATTAGCCAAGACTTATTTTAGTCCTCACTGTGCAAATTATAGCAATTAGTTTCTTATAGTCAACAAGAAAATTTAAAAAAGTTGCAAATGGTTGCTAATATTCTGGTTAAAAGGATGGGGTATCGCTTAGGCGAATTAGGCATTGACCAAACACAGCTTGCTAGAAGGACCGGTCTTGCTAGACAATACCTCTGTAGAGTGCTACACGGGAAAACAATCCCCAGAGATAAAAACCTCTATCTGATAGCTAAAGGGCTGGAGTGTACCGTTGAATATCTACAAGTAGAAACAATCAATGAACCGCCTGCCCCACCTTATGGAGGTACAATCGGAGACCTTATCAAATCCCAGGAACTCTTATGGGCTGAGCTACGCTGTCTCCGGGCGGAGCTTAAAGAATTAAAGGAAAGGAGACGAAATTAAGATGATGCTCTTTGATTATACAGCCATGGACGATTACGGGAGGCAGATACAGGGCCGCCTGGAGGCCCCGGATGAGGATACCTTGAAACTGTTCCTAGAGGAGCAGGGTTATTATCTGTTGTCTGCCAGGCCGAATTATTATGCACATGCCCCGGCGGGTGAGCTTCCGCCTGATATAATTGTTCCAGTACCCGAAGGAAGGGGAGAGTTGGATAGAAAGGGCAAGATACTGAAATGGGTTGGTCTTATCTGGATTTACGCTACGGGAGGGTTGATAGGGATTGGTTATTTAGGCATATTGTTTACTAAGGGATTTTGGGCGTTAGCGGAGATATTGAGTCCATTCAATATATCTAATTTTGCATTTGTGATAATTACCCTGTTGCCGGGTATTATTTGTCTGAGTCTGTCCCAAAGATATAGAAGAAACAGGCACTAATCAGCAAATACGGTGAACCACATAGGGTTCATCGCAAAAAGATTTTCACCCTCCACACGAGCTTCTCATTTAATCCACACTTATTCCAACAACACCCTACGTATTCCCACAGAGAGTCCCTTTTCCCTTGATATAGCAACGTTTTATGTTTTGATTCTCGTATGCTGACCATAAGGCAAGGGTTACTGCTAATAGTCTGCCTTTTTCTTTCCGGATGTTACCCAGTTCCAATACCCATGGTTCCGATACCATGAAGATTAGCTTACTCATAATTTGTCTGGCCTTCTCAGGTTGTGCCTTGGTGGAAAGGGGGCTGGTGAATCTTATTACGCCCAACCCCGAAAATAAGCGTATAGAGGCACAGGCCAAAGCGACCGAGACGGCCCATCAGTCTATCAATGAGGCTACTACCCCTGAAAAGGTTAAGGCCCACATAGAGGTACATCGTGTGGCGAGCAAGCAGTCCCACCCCTCTTTCTTCTCTTCGGTAGTCTCTGGCCTCTATACGGAGGAGGGACGGAGACTGGCGGGGGTAACAGTGCTGGCATTGGGGTCAATGATTGCATTGGGCCTGAAAGTGGCAAGTACCTGGGGTCTGCCTGGGGCGTTTACCAACCTCGTGAGAGGCGTTCAAGACGTTAAAGAGGAATATCCCAAAGGGTCTCCTGAAAGGATGAGGATAAATAATATACTCAAACGTAGGCAACAGCAGTCGGGGATATGGGCCAAAATGGATAAGAAGGTCAAAAAAATCCTGGGAGAGGGTTGAAAGTGAGCGACCTTTTATCTTTGGTTAAGTCAGAGATGCCGCGAGGATTATTCCTTCGCCGCAGGCCAGGGCCAAAGGGGCGGGGAATCGGCCATTGTATTCATTGTGGACGCAAAAGAACAATTTGGGCAAGGGGACTATGTAAATCCTGTTCTGTGATGTTTTATCAGAAAAAGAACCAGGAGAAAGGACGTATCCTTGAAGGGACGTGTCCGTATTGTGGAGACCATTACAAGGCGCATAATTACAGGCAGGGGCGTTGCGGGAGAGAGGAATGTCGTAAGGCCTATTATAGAGAAATCTCCAGGGAGTACTACAAAGACCCCGGTTACAGGGAACGGAAAGGATTAAGGGAGGCAGGGCGGGAGCGGAGAATAAATGCACTCACGAAGAGAGGCGCAGAGAGGGATGGGATAAGATGGTCAAACGAGGATAAAGAGATTCTGTTCCGCATGAGGAGAGAGGGGTATCCCTGGCAGGTGATAGCCTTTTCTTTGGGACGGACTTATAGGGCCTGTAAGGGGGCATTTTGTTATTTTGGGAAAGGAGACCGTAATGGAGATGGTATTAGAATCGCCAGTTGAGACAAAGCTAACTGCCTTCAACGATGCAATAGGGGCCCACGAATACCTGGAGATAGACGGGGACGTGGAGGGGGATAGTCTTGAGACGCACAAACTCAAGGTGCTGAACCACAAGAGGACTATTGCCCACGAGGTTACGTTAGAGGCCATACTAACCCAGGACCTGCCTGCCCTGATTGAGGCCCTGGAGACGGGGATAAAGAATCCCCTCTATGGAGTAACCCGTATAGTAGGGTATCTCAGCCGTATAAGCAACTGGAACCCGAGTAAACTAGGGGAACTCAGGGATAGACACAGGGGAAACTATTCTGTGATGGCTGCAGGCAGATGACAAGGGAGGTCCAGAAGAGGCAATGCCAGAGATAGCAGAAGTCTTGTTACAGATTTCGGAGCGGATGGCCCGTCTGGAGCAATGCGTGCGGGATTACATGGAACACGACTCGCAGGACCACGAGGAGTGTACAACAGAAAGACGGACATTAGTCAAAGAGGTCCAGAACCTCAAGATGGCCGTCGGGGAAGGGAAAAGTTGGTTACGGGGCGCCAAAGCCGTGGTAGTCGTTATTTTCCTTTTACTTGGGAATTTGACCGCCCTTAGCCTCAGTTTGTGGAGTATATGGAGGCGTTGACCTGATGGGAGACAAGACCAATATCCTGGTTCCTTACAGGTTCCGTCCCAGGGAATACGAGAGGCCCCTCCTGGTGGCCCTGGAGACAGGGGTAAGGAGGGTCGTGATTATCTGGCACAGGAGGGCGGGGAAGGACAAGACCTGTCTCAATGCGACGATACGGGAGATGTTCAGGAGGGTAGGGGCCTATTATTATTTTTTCCCTACCTACGAATGGGGCAAAAAGGTTATCTGGGATGGAATGGACAAGGACGGGTTGCCTTTTCTGTCCCATTTTCCACCTGAGACCATAGCGGACACAAATGAGCAGGAGATGAAGGTTACGCTCAGTAACGGGAGTCTGTTCAGGGTCATAGGGACGGACAACATACAGAAGGTGCGTGGGACTAACCCGGTGGGGTGCGTATTTTCGGAATATTCCCATCACAACCCGAGGGCATGGGATGTCGTGAGGCCCATCTTGAACGAGAACAAGGGGTGGGCTATTTTCAATTATACGCCTTTTGGTAAGAACCATGGATGGGAGATGAGTCGTATGGCCCAGAGCAATCCCGACTGGTTCTATCAATTTCTCACTATCAAGGATACCAGGGACGAGGACGACAACCCGATAATTACGGAGGAAGACATACAGAAGGAGCGGGACGCTGGTATGCCGGAAGAACTCATCCAGCAGGAGTTTTACTGCAGTTTTATGGGGAGCATGACGGGGGCCTATTATGGGCAGATGATGAACAGGCTGAGGGAGAAGGGGCAGGTTACTAGCGTCCAATGGGAGCCGTCATTACCCATAGACACCTGGTGGGACCTGGGGGTAAGCGACAGTACGGCCATCTGGTTCACGCAGAGGGCCAAATACAGCAACGAAGTCAGGGTGATAGACTGTTATTCCAACTCAGGAGAAGGGCTTCTACATTACATTAAGCACCTCCAGGAGAAGCCTTACATTTACGGGAGGCATTATGCCCCTCACGATATAGCGGTCAGGGAGCTTTCCAGTGGCCAGAGCCGTCTGGAGGTAGCAAGGTCTCTTGGGATACGGTTTGAGGTGGTACCGAAGCTCTCTGTTGAAGACGGGATTGATGCAGTGAGGCGGACCCTCTCCCGATGCTGGTTTGACGCATTGAATTGCAAAGAGGGCGTTGACGCCCTGGAAAATTATCATAAGGAATGGGACGACAAAAAGAGGCAGTACAAAACTAACCCTTGCCATGATTGGACGTCAAATTATGCGGACGCCTTCCGTTACATGGCGACAGGCATGAAGAATAACAATTATTCAGAGGTGGATACTAGACAAAGGAGGGCGGAGGGGGGGTTCAACGTGTTTGACATTCTTGTGGACGATGAAGTCCGGGCATTCAATGTATTCAATTAAAGCAAATGGCTAGAACTATTTTAGGAAACATTATAGCTGGTATGCTAAGGGGGCCTTCTCCATCCAAACTTCCTCTAGAGGACTTGAGCCAGATTAAGGATCCAGTAGAAAGGTTCAAGAAAATGCAGGCGGACTCTCGTTATTGGCCTATTGCGATGGCAGGCAAGGCGGGGGGGGCTGGAAGCACGCCAGGCAATGTTCCAGGTAGTAGTCCAGGCAATTCTCCTTTGCAACCGGGGAACGGCGGGGTTACGGACTCAGCCAAAAAGATGCGAAAGAATCGCAGGACGATACTAGCCGGGGGTGGTTCGGGGCTATTGCAATAATTAACGGGGAGTGATCATGCCTTTGACTAAAAAAGGTAAGACGATTCTGGCTAACATGCTAGAGGAGTACGGGAAGAAGAAAGGTAAGCAGGTCTTTTATGCCTCCATAAACGCAGGGAAGGTCAAGGGGGCAGAAAGGAATTAGCGATGGGCGGATTCGTTAAGAGTGTCTTTGGCGGAGGCGGGGCGCCAAAAGCCCCACCCCCACCACCTCCACCACCTCCACCGCCCCAACCGGAGGATAAAGAGGTGCAGGATACAGCCGCCAAGGTGCGACGGCAGAGGCGGGCTTCCAGGACGATACTGGCCGGGGGTGGTTCGGGGTTGTTGCAATGACGCTTTCTCCTCAGAGGGTATTTTCCCTTTATGAGAAGTATTTCGGGGACATGCAGACATATAAACCTGCCTGGGAGGAGATTGCCACCTATATCGTCCCCAACAAGAGAGGCATAATTGCCCCACCGGTCCCCGGCAGGACTGCAAAGGAGATATACGACTCCACCGCCCAGCATGCCAACGAGGTGCTTGCGGCTAGTATGAATTCCGTACTGACCAATGAGTTTATGCGGTGGTTCAACTTAATAATCAAGGACAATTCGCTGAATGAGGACCATGACGTGAGGCAATGGCTGGATTCGGTGGCGGACACCTTGTTCCTCTCCTTTGTCCAGTCCAATCTTTACAAAGAGTTAGCAGAAGTATACATGGATTTGGGGTCGTTTGGCATGGGGGCCTTGTTTTTTGAGGACGGGGCGGGGGATGGCCGTGAGTCAGATTTCTTATTCACTGCCCTTCCGATAGGGAGCTATGCAATAGACGAGGACGCAGACGGGTCCGTGAACACCCTGTTCAGGGAATTCAGGCTCTCGGCTGCCACGGCGGTCCAGAAGTGGGGGAACAATCTGAGCGAGAAGATCCTCTCTGTGGTGGAGGACAAGCCTAATCAGACGTTCAATTTTATCCATGCCGTGTTCCCTGACAGGAAGAATAGGGAGCGTCCCTATCACTCCATCTATCTGGAAAAGGAGACCAAGCATTTAATCCTTGTCAACAACTATTACGAGTTTCCCTTCATGGTGTCAAGGTGGTCTAAGGCGAGCGGGGAGAAGTATGGGAAGGGGCCGGGGCATATAGCCCTGCCGAACACAAAGACCCTGAACAAGATAAGGGAATTATCGTTGAAGTTACTAGGGCTGAACCTGGAACCCCCAATCCTTGCCCCTGATGACGGCATCCTTGGGAAGTTTATCTGGAAGCCCCGGCAGATAAATTACGTAAGGGGAGACACCAACCAGGTACGGTTCTTCACTCCACAGACGAACA
>DATETB010000094.1:0-10037 GCA_035283825.1 Candidatus Brocadiales bacterium
CAGGGGGAAGAAATCTATATCCCTCTCGGCACCAGCGACGGCTGTTGCCAAAATTATCGTATCCCCGTACCTGACTGTTACTGCCCCATCGGCCTGTCTGGCCATCTTGTTACTTTCTATACTTAAAAGTCTGTCTCCAACCACCTTCTCTACCTTGAATATTACCATCTATCCTCTTCTTTCAACTCCTCGAAAAATTATCTCCAAAGTCTCCTGTCTCATCCGCCTTAGCGCCTTAACCCCAGTCTGTTGACGATGTTCTTGTACCTTTCCTGGTCCCTTTCACTAAGGTACCCCAGGAGGGCCGAACGCCTGCCCACCATCTGGAGTAGCCCTCTACGGGAGGTGTGGTCCTTTTTGTGCTCTTTAAGGTGCTCGCTAAGTTTGTTAATCCTCTCCGTTAAGAGCCCAATCTGGACCTCTGGGGAGCCAGTGTCCGTCTCGTGCAACCTGAGTTCCTTCATCAAATTAACCTTGTGTTCCTTTTCTATGACCATCTCTCTTTTCTCCAAAGTTGAGCATTCTAAGGTTTATTGAATGATTTTGCAATACAAAAATATTGTCCCGAACATGGCAGAGGAATCGGGCTATTCCGCAGGGAGCACCCTCACTACGTCCAGGATGTAGTGTTCCGCCCATAACTCATCAGGGGACATGAAGGTTACTATCAGGTAGCTCCCCTTGCAAAAGACCCCGCTAATGCCTTCCTCGCCCTTAAAGCAGACAATACCGTCTAATGCCCTGGAAGGTTCACCCCAGGACTGTCTGAGCTCAATATACCTATTCTTGCCTTTTTTGGCCCGTTCAGGGTCGGGATATTTTACAAGCAATAGCTTCTTTGTAGGAATACCTTTTTCTATTATATATTCACCTATAAGGGCATCCGTATCCTTAACAAGGCCAAATACATTTTCTTCTAAGGGTTTTTTACTTATGTAGATGTTGTCCAGGACGATCTTCTGGTGGAAGAATCTTATACTGGTGTAAATCAGCCCCTCATTTGGGAGATACTGCAACAACTTTGGGGTGGCACACGTGCCCCCAGGCAGCTTGGCTAATAAGGGCTGGGCAATATTTACAACGTCTTCAGACCTCACGGCAGGGGTACTGGGCAACAGGCTCAGGTAGTATTTCCCCTTCCATACCCACAGGTTATTATCCTGCAGGAAGGCCTCATCACCCAGGGAATACTCCGTCCCTGTCCTATTCAAGGTGTAGGCCCCGAAGGCGTCTTCTATGTCATCAAACCGCCAGACCTCCACCAGTATCTCTCTACTCGTGCTATCCACATAGGAAGCTACTGCCACCTCCTGGAAGGAATAGGATAAATAGGGTTCGGCCCCACCGTCTATGTATTCGTAGAGTCCTTTTTCTCCGGAGTACACCTCCGCTTTCTCCTTCATACCCCAGTCCCCCACCTTTTGTGGGAAGAGGTACTTCATCTTATCTCCTGCGTATTCTTCAGCCCCCACTGCGGCCACGGACGCCTGGGGTTGAATCCCTTCCACCAGGATTGCAGATTTGCCGACCACCGGACAGGCATATTCGCAGAACCCGCACCCCGTGCATATCTCTTCCCTTACAAAGGGGCGGCGGAGTTCCCTGCCCTGTTCGTCCTTATATACGTTAAAATGTATGGCCTTTGTGGGGACGGGGCATACCTCTTCACATACCGCACAGTTATGGTCCTTCCAGTCCTCCTGGAGTTCGGGCATACGGGCATGGGCCACCCAGGGGATGCAACGGGTGTGGTCTATGTAGGCCTTTCCAATGGCCAGGGCCTGTTTCCTGGGTAGTTCTTGCGGCCTTATGGCCCCAGAGGGGCAGACTTGACTGCACAGGGTGCACGTGTACTCACAGTGTCCAATCCTGGGGATTAACCTGGGTGTCCAGGCCCCTTCTAGCCCGGCCTCCAACACCGTGGGGTGGAGGCCATTAGTCTTGCATACCCGCAGGCACTCTCCACACCTGACGCATTTGGCCAGGAATCCTTCCTCCGGGAGGGCACCTGGGGGGCGAATCAGGCGGTGTCCTCCCTTCCCGGACCTCCAGGGAAAATTGAATTTCCACATCGGGGCACTGCCTACGCTCAAGAGACAGGCCGTGACCAGCCCCCTCCTGGAGAGGTCTACCTCCTCCACCCGGGGTAGACCCTTGCCTGTGAAGCGTATGGCGTTCTCTGGACATACCTCCTGACAATCCATGCACAGTATGCACTCCCCGGCCTGGGTGGCCATCCCTTCCCTGGTAATAGCCCCCATCCTGCACCCCCTCTGGCATATACCGCAGACGGTACAACCCTCTATCACCCTCCTCTGGAAGTACGAACCCATAGAGGCCAGGGACAGTATGGCCCCCAGGGGACAGAGGTTGCGGCACCAGTACCTCCTGTAGACGAGACCCAGGGAGGCGATAGAGAGAAAGAGTATCAGGAAGAGGGAATGATTCCTGTAGAAAGGCTCTTTGGGGGCAAAGAGGAGCTTATGAGAGAGCCCCTGGGCGTCTGCGGCCAGGGTAGATACCACTGGAAGACCCTGCAGGAAGTCAAGAACCCCGCTGAGGAGGGCTACCAGGTAAGGATGGGCCAGTACGGTATAGGTATTGGTGGCAAGGCTTAGGGGGTCAAACCACCCCACCATCTGCCGACTTATAAAGAGGCTCAGGAGGAGGAAGGCAAGGAAATAAAACTTGAGCCGTTTGCCGTTATATATCATGGGTAGGGGCGTATTGTCATGCATCCCTGCCCTCCAACCCCTGGAGAGTTTGTCCGTCAGGTCTAGCGTTATACCAAAGGGGCACAACCACCCGCAGAAGAACCGTCCCATAAACACCGTGCCCACGAGTAGCAGTAAGGCAGGCCAGTAATCCCTAATCCACTCATTAGAGGCCAGGCTTGCCCCGAGACCTGCCAGGGGGCTTAGCCTTAGAAAGAAGTTGGCGGGCTGGCCCGAAGTGGTCAAGGGGTCAAGGTATATTAAGAGGATTAAGAAGGCCGTTAGGCTTAGTGCCTGGGTCAACCTTCGTAAGTTATAGGCCCTGAAGGGGCTTTTGTTCCCTTGCATCATTTTCTAAAGTTAACTATCGTTATTGGTTGCTGATAATAGAGAGACCTCTGCAAAAGTACCAAAAATTGAAGGGGCAAATGTAGCCGCACCCTTTATGGGTGCGTATAACGCAGGCTAAAGCCTGCGGCTACCCTGAAATTGGTGATTAGGCTGGCTTTTACAGAGCTCTCATAGAATAAATATCCCCTATTTGTACCTTTAGCTCGCCATACTTTGTATCTATTACGATACACTCTTCTTGTATCTCGCCACGTAATTCACTAAAATTATCTAACGTTAACATCCCTCTACTACTACTATATGCACGTATATTATCATTTTTTACTTTTAAAGTGCCGTGTGCAGTCTTGAAGGAAACATCATGGGTTATCAAACCAATTACCTCGCTACCGTCTTTAAGGTTTATGATAAAGCCAGCCATCCTATGAGGCCCTCCTAGCCCTTCTTGGTCTATACCACTACCAATAGCAGTAAGGAACGGCGAAACCTAAAGGTTGCGGCTACATGACTCATTTCGCAGTGTGTTGTAGCCGCAGGCTTTAGCCTGCGTATGTTCAAATCATCGCACCTAAGACATCTTCCATATTGCATCCTATGGAACCCTTAAATGGGTACTCCTGCCACGATGATACCAGTCCCTTCCTTACCGGATTATCTAGTATATATCTTACTTGGGTCGCTATATCCTCATGTTTCTTTATTACATGGTCATAAAAATCTTTCTGCCAGCTAATTCTAGCCTTGTTTGCAGTCATCCAATAGCCTGTCCTTTGTTTGTAACTTGCCAATGCGTTCCATATGTCGGAATCGCTGCAGGTCCCTGTGATTATTAAATGCTGGTGGTCGGGCATGAAACAGTAAACCGGGATAATACAGGCTTTTTTGGCAACGACCGAGGTAAGAACATTCTTAAAAATATTTACAATTTCAGGCTGGGTGAATGCTGGAACGCCTCCCCTCAGGCACAGCGTAAAAGCAACGGACACCGTTCCTTTATAAAATTCTCGTGGTAATCTGTGTCTTTTTTCTTTTACTCCCATATTATTTACGCAGGCTGAAGTTCGCCAGAGGCGAATCTGCCTCAGGCATGACCTGCGGCTACGAGCTTGCGGTTACGAGTTTGCTTGCTCATACGGTGATTTCTTCCAATCCATACAGCCCATACTCCATCTCCCCCAACCCGGCCTCGTGGGCCTCACGGATGAAGCCAATATCCCTGGCCTGGAGGCCAAAGAGGGTGGCGCCGTAGGAGTCTACGGCCACCGGGTCTCTCCCCACCACTATCTGACGCGCCCTTTCAGGGGAATTATCCACGTCCTCAAGCCGTCCCCCGGTAGGCCCGTGGTCCCTGAGTACACGATAGGCGTCCAGCACCGTGAGGTCTACCTTTACTACCCTGTTAAGGTCAGCTATCTTTGGGTGTATATCCTTATGTAAGGCCCCCCTATCCCAGCCCACCATGCCCATGATATTTTTCAGGGCCATGGTGAGCCTGGAGGTGCTGTGGTGTTTGGCAACAGGGACGTTGATAAGGACGTCCACCTCCTCCTTCAGTATAAAATCGTCAAAAAAGGCCCAGGAAGAGAGGGCCTTTCCGCCGGGGATGGTGACCTCTCTTAACCGGGACGGCTGGACAAAACAGACCTCTGCCCCGGCCTTTCTTGCGGCCCTGGCAACACCACTTATCTCATACGACGTCGCCGGGTTACTGGAGCACGTATTATCCAGCACCTTGACCCTTGAGGCCCCAGCCCCCCTTGCCAGCTCTATCAGGGCGGCAACAAGGAAGGGGTTGGTATTGGCGGCAAACTCGGGGGCACGGTTCCAGGATAAGTTGGGCTTTATTACCACTCTGTCCCCCCTGGAGATTAGTTTATCTATACCACCCAGGGCCTCCAGTGCCCGTCTGGTCATCTCCCTTACGGTCTCTTCCTCGGTCCTTCCTCCCATCTGTCCCCCGTGTGCCACTACAAGGCCCTTTTTAAGCCTGGTATCTTTCAGTGTCTTGAGGGGTTTGGGTCTGTGGAGGCTGGAGAGGTAGTTGAGGCCGTAGAGGCAGGCCCCTGCCCCTACGGCTGTCTTGAGAAACGTCCTTCTGGAGATACAATCCTTCATCAAAACTATCCAAACGGGTCATTAATCAAACAGGGCATCAATGAAGCCCTCTGGGTCAAAGCGCTGTATATCCTCCGCCTTTTCCCCCAGCCCTACGAATTTCACGGGTATCTTTATCTCATCCTGCATACCCAGGACTACGCCGCCCTTGGCGGTACCGTCCAGTTTAGCAAGGAATATACCGGTAATGTCAACGGCCTCTTTGAAGAGTTTTGCCTGAGAGATGGCATTTTGTCCCGTAGTGGCGTCCAGTACCAGGAGCACCTCATGTGGGGCATGTTCTATCCTCTTGGATAAGACCTTTTTCATCTTCCCCAGTTCGCTCATGAGGTTCTGTTTGGTGTGGAGTCTCCCTGCGGTATCAACGATGACCACGTCCACCCCCCTGGCCACCGCCGCCTCCAGCGCATCGTAGGCCACGGCTGACGGGTCAGCCCCCGGCTGGTGTTTGATTATCTGGGCCCCTATGCGGCCAGCCCATATCTCCAGTTGCTCTACTGCCGCCGCACGGAAGGTGTCCCCTGCGGCCAGTAATACCTGTTTACCTTCCCTGGCAAACATATAGCCCAGCTTGGCTATGGAGGTGGTCTTGCCGCTACCGTTTACCCCCGCAACCATAATCACCGTAGGAGGGGTGGGGGACGTGTTCAGCTCCAGCTTGCAGCCTTTAAAGCGTTCTTTTAGCCTGGCCTTTAGATGCCCTTTCACCCCGGCGGCATCCGTAACCTCCCCCGACTGGCAGGCCCGCCTGAGTTCTTCCATGAGACGGCCGACGGGCTTCACGCCCATATCCGCCTCTATCAGGGCCGCCTCTATCTCTTCCAGGAGGTGTTCATCTACTGTCTGTCCCAGGGCAAAGAGGCCCTGGAGGTGACCCTCCAGGCGTGCGCGGGTCTTTTCTAGCCCCTTCTTTAAGCCGTCCAGTGAGACCCAGGCGTCCAGGGATAGCCAGGAAGTACCTGCCGATGGTTCTTCTTGTTTTTTAGCCGGTGCCTCCGCCGGCTTTTTTTCTTCCTTCGCTACACTTGGCAATGGGGGTGGCCCTACCACCTCTTCTGCCGGCGTCTCAGCGGGCTTCTCTTCCTTCTTTTCCTCTTTGACGCCTGGCGGGGCTATCGCTTGTTCTATAAATCCTTTAATGAGGTCAAAGACCATAGCTTTTCCTTCCCCTATTATGGGAAATTGGGCCAGGTAGGGGCACGGCGCGCCGTGCCCCTACTATGTCAGGGGTGGGGCCTGCCACTAATGGCTTACGGCAACCCGGCTTTTTTGTGCCCTCTCTCTGAGGGCCACCACCATACTCAGGGGGACTCTTACCTTGCCCAGGGGTATACCCGGCTTTCTCTGCCCATGGAAATCTGAGCCTCCAGAGACGGCCAGGTTATATTTTCTGGCTATCTGGAGATACCTCTCTACCTGGGGTGGGGTATGGGTGGGATAATAGACCTCAAGCCCCTGGATGCCCCATTCCACCAGATAGGGTATAAGGTCGTCTCTCATTGCAAGACCTGGGTGGGTGTAGACTGGCACTCCACCGGTACTCAGGATAAGTTCAATGGCCTGTCGTACGGTGATGGTCTTCTTGGGGACATAGGCAGGCCCGCTATCCCCCAGATATTTGTTAAACACCTCTTGTATATCAGTACAATAACCCCGCTTATGTACCACCTCCGCCACGTGCATCCTGCCTGGGGGGCTGCTGCCAGCCAAGTCCAAGACCTCCTGGGAATCTATATGGACGCGGAGTCCATCCAGCCTCTCCACCATAGCCGAGACCCTAGCTACCCTATCCCTCTTCATCTCCTCCAGCTTACGCAGGAGATTGCTGTCATTAATGTTTATAAAGAGTCCCAGGATGTGGATCTCGTTGGGGTCCAGGTAACCAGAGAGTTCTATCCCTGGGATGACATAAATGCCCCTGCTTGCCCCTAATCTCTGGGCAGCCTTCACGGCATCCACGCAATCATGGTCTGTAATAGCGACGGCCCTCAGGCCCTGCTTCACCGCCTCTTCCACCACCTCTTCGGGTGTCAGTGTGCCGTCGGAGCAGATGGTGTGGACGTGCAGGTCTGCCTCTCCACCACCTTCCAGAAGTGATTCCATTCCGACTGCGGAGTGCGGATTGCGGAGTGCGGATTCCGCACTCCGAATTCCGCATTCCGAATTCTTTGGAAGAGTATCCGCCCCTTCGCTTCGCTCAAGGGCAGGCTGAGGCGGACCGGGCGTAAAGCGTGTATAGACCCTATCCAGGATGCCATTAACGAAGGTGCCGGAATTAGCAGTGCTGTATTTTTTGGCCAGTTCTATTGCCTCGTTGATGGAGACCTTGGGTGGAATATCTTTTCTGTAGAGGAGTTCATAAACTGACAACCTCAGGATGCAACGGTCAATAGTGGCCATCCTGGGGAGTTCCCAGTTCTCTACCACGGAGGTTATCTTCTCATCTAGCTGGGTCTTTGTCTTGCAAGCACCCTCCACCAGCTGTACCGCAAACTGGGCGACCTCCTGGTCTTCCGCCCTTTCCACACAAAACCGGAGGGCATCTTCCAGGATTTCTTTATCGGGAGTGGCCCCGCCCCCCACCTGAATCTCTATCTGATAAAGGGCCTGGAGGGCTAACTCCCTGGCCCTGGTACGCCTCCTCATCGGGCTTTACCACGCTTCTTGCTTGCCAGCCTCTCCAGGAGGTTAGCCATCTCTATTGCACCCATGGCGGCCTCCGCACCACGGTTCCCACTCCTTGTGCCTGCCCGGTCTATGGCATGTTCAAGGGTCTCTGCCGTAATTACCCCAAATATGGTGGGGACCCCACTCTCAAGACCGACCTGGGCAACACCTTTCGCGGCCTCACCGGCTACGTATTCAAAGTGAGGGGTCTGCCCTCTTAGTACCGCCCCCAGGCATATAACCGCATGATAGCGGCCTGTCTTTACCACTACCTTGGCCACCTGTGGTATTTCAAATGAACCCGGTACCCAGTAGACGTCTATATCCTCCGCCCTTGCCCCATGCCTCAAAAGGCAGTCCTGTGCCCCTTCCAGCAACTTTCCGGAGATAAACTCGTTGAACCTGCTTACCACTATGCCAAAGACCTTACCAGTGGCAATTAAACTCCCCTGATATATCTCACCCATGGCCACCCCCCTCTTTACAAAGGGTTTAAAAGCTTAAAAATTCAAAGGAAAACAAACTTCCCTCGGCTAAAATACCAGAAAGATTGGCCTATTTCAAGGAATTTCAAGGGTTTGGGTGGTGGATGATATAGGCATGTCCATGCGTGGTGGCCGCAAACCTAAAGGTTGTGGCTACTGAAAACGGGGCGTCCGTTTCACCCCTCATCGTTGTAGCCGCAGGTCACGCCGTGCCTGAGGCAGATTCACCTCTGGCGGATCTGAGGCGGGTTCGTCCGCCTAAGGCGGAGCGAACTTTAACCTGCGACCAATAGCCAAGGGCATGACTACTTGCCTACCCCGGCCGGTTGGATATGAGGTGTATACGTCTGTGGCCCACTACGGCAGAGAGTAGGTTATAGACAGGGACCTTACTAGCCCCCTTCAGGGCGGCCAGCTGCGCATCCCCGATAATACAGAACGTCCTCTCTTTTTCTGACCCGCCTGAGGCGGGTGAGCCAAGGAACTCTTCCAGTGACCCCTGGTCGCTAAAGGTCTTTAACCGCCTCTTTGTATAGAACAAATAGGGCCCAATCTGGTGATACCCTATGCCGAAAATTCCTAACGGCCTTTCTTTTACAACCCTCACGGCCTCCTGGCAAAAGGGCCTGGCAGAATTGTGGGGGTTCAACTCCTTCTGAATAAAGGCATGGTAATAAAATAATAGTAGCGAAAGGCCCACGAGGAGGGATATGAAGGCGGTCCACCGTTGGCGGAAATGGCCCTCCCTCCCGCCATAAAGGAGTCCGAGGAAGAAAGACCCACCCAGGAGGGTCAAGAAACTGCTGAGGGGGACACACAGGGAGAGGTATTCGGGATACCTTTTTTTAATGAACCATAGCCCAAAGACCCCGGTAAGGAGCATACACCCCGACATCACCCCTCCAGGTATTAGGACCCACCTCTTGTATGAGAAACGCACTCCGCATTCCGCACCCTGAACAAGGATCCCTTCCCAGAACCTCCCCACCATCAGGGCCAGTGCCGGCATCATCGGTAAGAGGTACTTGGCCTGTTTAGCCTGGGCCAGGCTGAAGAAACAGAACATTACCACGGCCCAGGCCAGGAGGAAGTCCCTCTGGGGTCTTTCTCTCCCATTGAGGAGTAGCTGATACACGGCGGCCGGGAGAAACACCACCCAGGGGGAAAACTCCCAGGGCAGGTTCCAGAGATAGTAATAAATGGGTTGTTTATGGCTCCAGGTCTCCAGGAACATCTGGAAATTGTGCTTGAGTATAAGCTCCCTGGTAAAATCAGCCCCTCCCCTACTGTAAGAGGCCAGATACCAGGGTATGGATACCGCAAAGATTGCCACGAGATAGAGGATTAGCCTTTTGTCAAGCAGGGGCACGGCGCTCCGTGCCCCTACAATCTGTCTCTGGAGGGCGAGGAAGAGGGTGATTGTCAAGGAGGGGAGGATGATGGCCATAGGTCCTTTGGTAAGGACGCCCAGGCCCATACAGAAGGAGCCCAGGAGTAGGGGCACGTTGCAACGTGCCCCTACCGTGGGGTTTGCGTAGCCATAATAAAAAAGGCTTAAAGATAGCGTAACAAAGGCACAGAGGAGCATATCCACCTGTACCCATCGTGCCTGGTGGAAATATATGGGGGTGGTAGCCAGCACCAGGGCTGAGAATAGGGCGGTCCTCCTATTACCATAAAGGGTCTTCCCCAGCCAATACGTGGC
>DATETB010000095.1:0-3191 GCA_035283825.1 Candidatus Brocadiales bacterium
GGGCCTCTCCCCCTGAGAGGGTGGTGCTGGGCTGGCCCAGGGTTATATAGCCCAGGCCCACCTCCTTTAGTGTCCTTAAGGTCCTCTCTAACCTGGGGATGTTCCTGAAGAGCTCATGGGCCTCCTCTATCCTCATGGACAATGCCTCTGCTACGTCCTTTTCTCTATAGGTTATCTCCAGGGTCTCCCTGTTGTATCGTCTCCCCTTGCATTGGTCACAGGTAACGTAGGTATCGGGCAAGAAGTGCATCTCCAGTCGTTTTATGCCCTGTCCCTCACAACCCTCACAACGCCCCCCCTTGACGTTAAAGCTGAAACGTCCCGGGCCATACCCCCGCACCTTGGCCTCCCTGGTCTGGGCGAAGGCCTGCCTTACATGAGTAAAGGCCCCCGTATAGGTGGCGGGGTTAGACCTGGGTGTACGGCCAATGGGGGACTGGTCTATCTCTATTACCTTATCTATCTTCTCGCCGCCCAGGATGCGGTTACAGGCCCCTGGCTTTACGTTGCTCCGGTAGATGGCCCTGGCCAGATACCTGTGCAAGGTCTGGTCTACCAGGGTACTCTTGCCCGAACCAGAGACGCCCGTCACACAGCAGAAGACCCCCAGGGGTATCTTAACGTCCATTGACTTCAGGTTATTCTCTCTGGCCCCTTTTATCTCTATGCAATTCTTCCAGTCTACCTTCCGTCTCCTGGAAGGTATCTCTATCTTTAGACTCCCTTTGAGATAGCTGGCAGTGAGGGAACTATCCCTTTTGAGTATCTCCCCTAAAGACCCTTGAGATACTACCCTCCCCCCTCTATCACCGGCCCCGGGTCCCAGGTCCACTATGTGGTCTGCGTTGCGGATAGTCTCCTCATCATGCTCCACTACCAGTACGGTGTTCCCCAGGTCGCGCAGGGCCTTCAGGGTGGAAATGAGGCGATGGCCGTCCCTGGAGTGGAGGCCGATGGTAGGCTCGTCCAGGACGTAGCAGACCCCCACCAGGCCACTACCTACCTGAGAGGCCAGCCTTAGACGCTGGGCCTCTCCCCCTGAGAGGGTAGTACTTGTCCTGTCCAGGGTAAGATAGCCAAGCCCTAATTCTATCATGAACCTCAATCGCCCCGTAATCTCCTTTAGAATCTCCCTGGCGATGCGTCCCTTTTCCTCGCCGGAAAAGAGGGTCTGGAATCCATCTAAGGTAGAGAGGGCACGGAGGACGTCCAGCCCCACGACCTGTCCAATATTCTTACCCCCTATCTCTACTGCAAGGGCCTCGGGCCTGAGCCTGGCCCCTTTACAGCCCTCACACGTCTGCTCACACATGTAGGACTCCAGTCTCCTTTTCACGGCCTCCCGTTCCGTCCTGGAATGCAGGTCCTTGAGGAGGGGCAGTACCCCCTCAAAACCCCTACCGCCATGGAGGAGGGTCTCCCTGGTCTCCCTGGACAGTTTACTGAAGGGCGTATCCATTTCAGTGGAGAAGGAACCCTTCAGTAACCTTTCGTAGTAACCATCCATCCTACCGCCCCAATCTCTGAGGGCATGGATTGCCCCTTGCCTGAGGCTTAGGGATTTTTCAGGGACTATCAGCTCAGTGTCAAACTCCAGCCTGTAGCCCAACCCCTCGCAGTTCTGGCATGCACCGTAGGGACTGTTAAAGGAGAAGAGTCTGGGCGCCGGTTCTTCAAGGCCCGTACCGCACTGCCTGCAGGCGTAGCGTTGGCTGTAAAGGGTGTCTTGCCATTTACCAGCAGGCAGTTTTTTACTGCTTACTGCATAGTGCTTACTGCTTACTGTCTTTTCCTGGGAGACTATCATTATCCCCTCTCCCACCTCCAGGCAGGTCTGGATGGAGTTATAGAGCCTGGGCCAGTCGGGTGTGGCCCTGACGCCCTCTTTCATCACGAGCCTGTCCACCATTACCTCTATGTTATGGGTCTTGTAACGGCTGAGTTTTATGGGCTGGGTAATATCCACCAGGAGGCCATCCACCCTGGCCCTGACGAAGCCCTCCTTCCTCACGGCCTCAAAGACCTCCTTGTGTTCCCCCTTCTTCCCCTTTATTACCGGGGCCAGGAGCATCAGCCTGGTACCGGGGGCTATCTGCATCACCCTTTCCACTATCTCGTCCGCACTCTGTCGGGCAACTTCCCGACCGCACTGCGGGCAGTGAGGCGTACCCAGTTTGGCGAAGAGCAGCCTCAGGTAGTCGTATATCTCCGTAACCGTGGCCACGGTGGAGCGAGGGCTGGCAGAAGCGGTGCGCTGTTCAATGGCTATGGTTGGGGGGACGCCCTCAATGTGGTCTACGTCGGGTTTCTGCATCTGCTCCAGGAACTGGCGGGCATAGGAGGACAGGCTTTCTATGTAACGCCTCTGCCCCTCGGCAAAGATGGTGTCAAAGGCCAGGGAGGACTTCCCTGAGCCGCTCACCCCTGTTACCACCACCAGCCTATCCCTGGGGATGTCAATGTCAATATTCTTGAGGTTATGTACCCTCGCACCCCTGATGGATATGTATAGTTCCATTGCGTCCATTTGCAAAACCATTATGATAATCCTTAAGAGGTTTGCTTTCAATCCCTAGCCTGACGCCAGGGATTAGGGACCAGGGGGGAGGGAAAGAATAAAGAATACAGTAGTCAGAATTCAGAAGTTGAAAGTAGGTCTTCTGTATTCCGAATTCTGTATTCTATATTCTTTATTCCCTAACCCCTGTTCCCTATCCCCTACCCCCCGCTTTAGCCCCTGTCAGATTGGCAGGTAGTGATATGGGGTCTGGAGAAAAGTCCACTTGCGTAAGTCTCCTTTTTCTAATATACTACCGTCTTCGTGTATACAGTAGGTTTTGGCATAAAGTTTGCGATTTATGTCTGGACAAGCAGGTGAGTAGTCATAAAATAGAATAGGTAGATAGATAGATAGTAGGTATAGAACCGACAGGAGGTATTTTAATGGCAGCCAAACAGCTAGCCTTCAAGGAAGAAGCAAGAGAGGCATTACTAAGGGTGGTGTCCAAGTTAGCACGCGCCGTGAAGAGCACCCTGGGTCCCAGGGGTAGACATGCCATCCTGGATAAGGGTTACGGCAGCCCCACAGTAACCAAGGACGGTGTTACCGTAGCCGAAGAGATAGAACTGAAGGACCCCTATGAGAATATGGGCGCACGTCTGGTCAGGGAGGTGGCCTCTAAGACTAGTGA
>DATETB010000096.1:0-3476 GCA_035283825.1 Candidatus Brocadiales bacterium
TCCTCTTCCGCCGCATTGGTGAGGAGGTAACGGCTTCGGAAGCCTAACCCGTAAACTACGAGGCCTATCGCAATTAATCCCACTACGCCTTTTGTTAGGTTCGTTAGATTCATTTTATGGCCCATGTACCACGCTGGGTACATGGCAAACTTTGCTGTGATTGTATTGTGAGTTGTAAATTTAAAATTTCCAATTTACATTTTACAATTACGCCTATATTCCACTAGGGTATCCTGACCCATACGTTCTCCACCACGACCATGCCTAAAAGAGAGACCAACCCCAGCAGGGTGGGGTAAAAGTAGAGGTCTTTCTTTCTGGTAGTCTTTTCCAGAAAGAGTTTGTCCCTCTCTATGGCATCTACCTCCCTGTACAGCCCTTCCACCTCGCCGTATATGGTATCGGGAGAGAGGCTTGTCCAGATAGCCCTGGCATCTAATGCCTCGTATTGTTTCTTGAGTCCTTCCGCCCCTTCTACCTTGAGGTATCTCCCCCCCGTGGCAGTCGCCCCGTTGCGCAGGTCGGCTATCCTCTGGGCGGCCTGCTCTGGTTCTACGCCCGTCTCCGCCGAGGGCTCCACGGCCACTACGTATACCCTGATGCCCAGGCGGCTGGCCAGCTTCAGGGGTTTGGTGGGGTCTATGCCAACGTTATATATGCCGTCGGTGAAGAGCACTATTACACGGTTCTTTTTGATGCCTAGCCGCTTGGCCAGTCTGAGGGCATAGTCCCCCAGTTGCGGGGTTTTAAGGCTGTCTCTGACTTTATTAATCTCAAACTCCTTGCCCATGTCTCCTTCTACGAGTGCCATGATAGAGGTAAAGAGCCCCTCCCCGATGGCCGTCTGGAAACCTGCCTGGGAGGCCTGTATCCTGTCCAGGGAATTCTCCAGCAGGGTGTACTCCCTGGTGGGTAACACCACCAGGGCGGCGTCCGTACCGAAGATGGTTATGCCCGTAAGGTCGTTAGGGCGTCTCTTGATGAAGTCCTTTATCACGCCCTTGACCATCTCAAGTGCATGGCCTGTCATACTGAAGGAGGTATCTACGGCCAGTATCATCTCCAGGCCCTGGGTGGTAAGCTCTGTCTCCTGGAGTTCAGATTGCGGGTGACACAACCCCAGGATGATGAAGGCAACCGCCATGAACCAGAAGAACCCCGGAAGCCTGACGAGCAATGCCTTAAATGGCGTTAGCCGTGGCAGGGCCCTTATGCTGGAATAACCCAGGTAACTCCTGCCGCTAAAGACCTTCAGGAGGAGATACAAGAGGGGTATAAGTAATAGTAACCAGGGGTTGCCAAGGGTCACTTTGGCACCTCAATCTGTTTCAAGAGTCCTTCTATACCGTTAAATACCTCTTCCAGTCTGTTTTTCTCCAGACGCCCCCCAAAAATCATCCTGTCCAGGGTGTTGAGTACCTCTCCGGCGCCCGGGGACAACTCCCTGGGTAAGACTTCAAGGAGTTGGGCGGTGGAGAGAGAAAGGGAACGTCCCCTGGGAAGCCCGGCAAGAGAGCCGAGGTAATACCTGAGGGCCTTATCCAGCCCCTCTATATCTTGCCCCATCCCTTCAGGGGTATCACTGGACCGTATAGCTGAGAGGAGGGAGCTTAACTGGCCGCGGGCTACCTCCGGGGTCTCTACGGGCCTTTCCTGGATAGGGAAGAGGCTGTCTTTGACCCTCTGAAGTCCTACCTGACCGAAGAGGAAGAGGAGCATGGTAATCCCAAGGAGTATTGGTACGTACCCGTAGGCATAGAGTTCTGCCCTGCGGTAAGAGATGGGACCCTTTACGCCCTCCAGTGGGACGTCCACCGTCTTCAGTAGCTTATTGATGATTATGGGTATCGGAGGGGTCCGTATCTCTTTGGTCTCTATAGTCCCCTTCTTGGTCTGTCCCGGTTTGTAGTAGTAAAGAGAAAGCCCTGGTATCTCGTACTTCTTTTCCCCGCCCATCTCATATATGGAGAGGGTATAATCTAAGGTAGTCTTTTGGAGGTGCTGGGTCTGGGTCTTCCGATAGTTTGAGCTTAAGAGGGTAAACGGCTCAAAGCTGGGCCTTTCAAGGTTTTTCAGGACTACTTCCGTATCTTTTTCGTGGAGGATGGTGAGGTTGTAATGGATTATATCCCCCGTCTCTACGACGTCCCTGTCCACGTGGGCCTGGGCTATTATGGGGACCTTTCTGACCACCACCGGCGAGGAGCTGGCCTTTCCCGTCCTCTTTTCCACCTCGTCGCTGTAGGAGAGGGCGAAGGAGGGCACTATGTATTCCCCTTCTTTTGCCCCCTCGGGCAGGGAGAGGAGGTACTGTACGACGCGGAAGTCCCGCTCGTTCTCAAATATCTGCCGCTCCCCTATCGTAACCTTCTCCACCTTGAATGGGGACATATCCGTCTTTTCCAGGTCTTCTAAGACCACGTTTATGCCCAGCCGCCAGATGACCTGTACGGTGAGGAGCAGGGTCTTGCCCGTAACTAACCTCTGGGTGCTGGGGTAGACCCATATCTCCACGGGCCTCTCCGTGGTGGGTACCTCTACGGCCGGTTTCTCCAGGCCAGGGGCGCTGGGGCCGTATTGTCCAAGAGCCTCCAAGGGGTGAAAAAGTAGGCAGTAGGCAGTAAACAGTAGGCAGAAGACAGTAGACAGTGGACGCCAGGATTTACTGCATACTGCATACTGCTTACTGCTTACTATTTGCTGGCTCATCTCCTTGCCCTCCTGCGCCTCGCCCGCCGTTCAAAAAAGTTAGATAGTTTTTCTGCCCAGGCCTCCGGCCCCTCGTGGGTGCCGATAGTCAAGTAGTCCAGCCCAAGCCGTATAAAAAGTTCTATGGGGAAGAGGTCTCTCTGGAGAGGGGAGGCCAGGTCCAGGAAGGCCAGTTCACGGCTCTCCAGGTCTCTCACCGTAAGAAAACCCCTTAATGGGGGTACGGTGGTCTCTCGCTCATCCCTGACGAGGATGGGGATTAGCTCATGCCTCTTGGAGAGGGCCGTAAGGGAGGGTTCATAGTTACCCACGGCCAGGAAGTCCGACAGGATGAAGGCCAGGGAGGGTGGGAGGGCAAGCCCGCCGAGGTAAGAAAAGGCGCTGTCCAAGTCGGTGAGGGGGCTCCTGGAGGGTTCTGTCTTTAATAGTAGGGGCACGTTGCAACGTGCCCCTGCAATAAGGGAATGCCGTTGGCCTAATTGGGGCGGGATGTATCTCTCTACACTATCAGTGAAGGTTATGAAACCCACAGGGTTCCCTGTCTCTCCCACAGCCGCCACCAGGAGGTCCAGTACCTCAAATAGTACGTCCTCCTTTACGGCACCGGAGCCAAATTTCTTGGAACCGCTCTTGTCAATGAGGAAGAGTACGGGAGTCCTCCGGTCAGGGAGTCTGACCCTGACGTGGAGCCGTCTGGTCCTGAGGGAGGTCTTCCAGTCTATGGAGCGGAGGTCGTCCCCGGCCTGGTATTCCCTTATCTCCTCCAG
>DATETB010000097.1:0-5618 GCA_035283825.1 Candidatus Brocadiales bacterium
TGAAAAGCATCTGGAGGCGCCTCCTGAGAAGAAGTTCAAACTGGGTCTTGAGGAATTTTCCATTAAATACACCCAGAAGCCCAGCATAGAGGGCTTCCCCGCAAAGGGTTTCGGCCCCCGGCTCAAGGCGACCCTGAAGCAAGGGGGGCTGGTAGTCTCTTCCAAGGAGGATGCCCTCTACGCCGTAGAATATGCCAGCCGCATAGTGGTATACGATGCCAGGCGGCCCGAAAAGGAAGTTACCGTTAAGGTCAACGAACCCTTACGCTACAGGGGACTCACCTTCTACCAGAGTGCCTACGACTACCGCTTTGACCTCTCTGCCAATGGGGTAAAGGTAGAACCCGATGACAAGGGTACGTATAAGCTACCAGGACTAGAGGGGGAATTCAGCACCATGCAGGTAATCTCAGGCACGTTACTCTTAAAAGATGGAAGTCCCTGCACCGTCCGTCCCTTTGTGAAACTGACCTATACCCCTGGGGAAGGGCAGAGACCTGAGATATTTAAGATTTACGCGGGTGAGACAAAGGAGGTTAAAGGGGTGCGGGTGGGGGTTGGGAATATCCAGGCTGGGACTGTCCTGAGCTATCGTCATGACCCAGGGGTAGCCCTCCTCTGGATAGCGGTCCCCGTACTCTTCTTCGGGATGCTCTTCAGGGCCTGGGGTCGGTGGCTGAGGGCCAGTTACATAGTAGAGAAGGTGGCATCCGCCTCAGGCGGACCGTCTGAGGGTAGCCGGGTCTATGTACAACTACAGAGGGCAGGGATTTGGGGGGGCGAGGCCGGGATGATGGAAAAGTTGGGCCAGACACTTACTGGACACTAAGCACTAGGCACTAGTATTTTCCATATTGCTACAGGAGGGTTAATTTGCTAAAATCAGCTTTTGAGGTGAGGAGATGAAAAAAGATATACATCCTGAATACGTAGAGACGACGGTGACATGCGGTTGCGGTGAGACCTTTAAGACCCGCTCCACCAAGCCCAAGATAGTGGTTGAGATATGTTCCAAGTGCCACCCGTTTTATACGGGCAGACAGAGACTGATAGACACCACCGGCAAGGTGGAGAGGTTCCGCCGCAGGTACAGAAAGAGTGCTAAGGCCGTAGAAAAAGAAGAGACGGTAGCCGCCCCAGGCGGACCCTCGGTAGTGGCCCTGCCACCCAAAGAGAAAAAATGAAGGACAACCTGTTACAAAAACTGAAGGCGTTGAACGAGAGGTATATGGAGCTGGAGAGGCTGATAGCCAACCCTGCCACATTAGCCAATCCTGCCCAGTACGGTACCTACATGAAGGAGAGGGGTAGTCTCTCCAGGATAGTCCAACGTTACCTCCAGTTCACCCAACTCCTCCAGCAGAAGGAGGAGGCAGAGAGGATTGTCTCAGGTGGGGAAGACAAGGAATTCCAGCATCTGGCCCGGGAGGAACTCCAGGGGCTAGAGGTAAAAGAGAAAGAACTCATGGAAGACATTACCAACCAACTCCTCTCCCGAGAGGGAGGGGCACAGGGGGGCGTCATCATGGAGATAAGGGCGGGGACAGGGGGAGAGGAGGCGGCACTGTTCGCCGCAGACCTGTTCCGTATGTACGTAAAATACGCAGAAAGACAGGACTGGAAGGTAGAAGTCTTTGATAGCAACCCTACGGAAATAGGCGGGTTTAAAGAGGTCATCTTCTCCGTGGAGGGAGAGGGCGCCTATCGGAGACTCCGCCACGAGAGCGGTACCCACAGGGTACAAAGGATACCTGCTACGGAGACCCAGGGGAGGATACACACCTCAGCCGCTACCGTAGCCGTCTTGCCGGAGATAGAAGACGTAGAAATCAATATAGACCCAAAGGATTTAAAGGTTGAGACCATGAGGTCCTCCGGGCCAGGGGGGCAAAAGGTCAATAAGACCAGCTCCGCCGTACGGATGACCCACATCCCCACCGGGATAATCGTAAGATGCCAGGACGAGAAGTCCCAGCACAAAAACAGGTCCAAGGCCGAACGGATCCTCAAGAGCCGCCTCTACGAGTTCTACGAGGAGCAAGAGAGGCAGAAGAGGGATAAGACCCGCAAGGGACAGATTGGCACCGGAGACCGCAGCGAAAAGATCCGCACCTATAATTTCCCACAGAACCGTGTTACTGACCATAGGATAAACTTCTCCCTCTATGACCTGGAGAGGTTCATGCTAGGCCACATAGACGAGATGCTGGAACAACTCCAGGCATACAGCAGGGAGGAACAATTAAGACAACTGGTGGCGACCCATTGATATGAATACCATTCACTATTGATGCCTCATCGTGGTACCCCGCTGAGCCCTCAGAAAGGGTCTAAGAGCCTCCAGGAGGCATTGCTAGAGGCCACTCAACTCCTGGAGAAGGCAGGGGTAGATTCCCCCCGCTTAGACGCCGAGGTACTCTTCTCAGAAGTCTTAAGCCTGCCAAGACACCAACTCTACGCCCGACTCAATGAATCAATAGACGCCGCCCCCCTGAGAACCTTCCGTCGTCTAGTCAAAAAGAGGGCCGCCAGGGTGCCCCTCCAGTACATTATTGGGCATGTAGAATTCATGTCTATTGACTTCCTGGCGGAGGAAGGGGTGTTCATCCCCAGACCTGAGACGGAACTGGTGGTGGAAGCGGTACTGCAGAGGGCAGGACTCACCCAATCTACAATTATCATGGATATCGGCACAGGGAGCGGCAACATAGCCGTCTCCCTTGCCGTCAACCTCCCCCATGCAGAGGTATATGCCTCGGATACCTCTAAAAAGGCACTGAGGCTGGCCCGATTTAATGCCCAGAGGTATCTGGTGGAAGACAAAATCTCTTTTCTAAAAGGCCCCCTCTACGCCGCCTTTCAAGGCCTGGGACTTGAGGGCAGGGTGGACTTCATTGCCTCCAACCCCCCCTACGTCCCGGAGGGGGAGTGGAAGGGGCTACAGCCGGAGGTGAGGGACCATGAGTCCCCGGAAGCACTAGTTGCTGGTAAGGACGGTATGGACTGCTACCGAGAGATTATAAAGGGGGCGTCCCTCTGGCTCCGACCAGGGGGTTGGTTGGTACTGGAACTGGGGGAGGGGCAAGCCGCCCCCATCAGCGAGCTTATCCTGAAGGAAGAAAATCTAGGAGGGGTGGAGGCAATAAAAGACCTGCAAGATACAGAGCGGGTGATAGTAGCCAGGAGGGGAGGCGGTATCCGCCTTAGGCGGGCCGAGCAATAAAAAAAATGGAAAAGATTGTTATTGAGGGAGGGAGACGTCTCCACGGACGGGTGTCTGTTAATGGGGCCAAGAACGCCGCCCTGCCTATCATGGCCGCTTGTATCCTTGCCCATGGCCCCTCAAGGATAAAAGGCATTCCCGACATTGCCGACGTACGGGTTATGATGGACCTCCTCCGCTGTCTTGGGATAACGGTGGAACGATTGAAAGACGGAAGTATGGAACTGGAGGTAACGAGGGACTGGGAGACGGTGGCCCCATACGAATTTGTAGAAAAGATGAGGGCCTCTATCTGCGTCCTGGGCCCACTACTGGGGAGGTGGGGGAGGGCAGAGGTAGCCAAGCCAGGGGGCTGTACCATAGGAAACAGGCCCATAGACCTGCATATAAAAGGACTCCAGTCCCTGGGGGCAACAATAACCCAGGTTAGTGGGAACATTATTGCCAAGGGTAGTGACCTCTATGGAACAGAGATACACCTGGCGGGATCCTTCGGCCCAACCGTACTGGGTACGGCCAACGTTATGATGGCCGCCTGCCTGGCCAAAGGTACAACGGTTATAAAGAGCGCCGCCTGCGAGCCAGAGATACAAGACCTTGCCAACTTCCTCAACCTCGCCGGGGCAAAGGTATCAGGGATAGGTACTAGCTGTCTTACGATTGAGGGGATGGAAGAGCTCTGCGGTATAGATTATGAGATAATACCGGACCGTATAGAAGCGGGAACCTTCATGGTGGCCAGTGCTATCACCAAAGGGAACATCCTCATAGAAAATGCCAGAATGGAACACCTGGAGGCAATGATAGAAAAATTAAGAGAAATAGGGGTAACGGTAACCGAAGAAGACGGGGGGTGTAGGGTAAAGGGGACCGGAGACCTGACTGCCGCCTGCACTAGTGCACTCCCCTACCCAGGGTTTCCTACAGACATGCAGCCGCAGTTTACCTCCCTGCTAAGTATAGCCCAGGGTACCAGCGTCATCACAGAGAAGGTCTTTCCCGATAGGATTGCCCACATCGCCGAACTCAACCGCATGGGGGCCTCTATCACAAATGAAGGGAACAATATCATCGTCCAGGGTGTAGACTACCTCTCGGGAGCAGAGGTCAAGATCGCTGACCTCAGGGCTGGTGCCAGCCTGGTCCTTGCTGGACTGGCCGCCAAAGGTACCACAGAGGTCAGGGGTCTCCAACACCTGGACAGGGGTTACGAACGCCTTGAGGAGAGGCTGGCCCAACTTGGGGCAAAAATAAAGCGGGTAGTAGACCAACCTCTGTTGCATATCACTAGGCCAGTAGCTATAGCGTCTTAGGAATGCGGATTTCGGAATGCGGATTTAAATTCCGCACTCCGCATTCGGTACATCCTGCAATCAGTATGCCCCTTGCATATCTTAAGACCCTTAAGTATAATGCCTTGGGAATATAAACCATGTTTGAATCCATTACTAAAAGTCTAGAGGCAGTATTTGACAGGCTAAGGGGAAAGGGCCGACTCACCCAGGAGAACATCCAGGAGGGGCTTAGAGAGGTAAGGACTGCCCTACTGGAGGCCGATGTCAACTACAAGGTAGTCAAAGACCTGATACAGAGGGTGACGGAGAGGGCCGTAGGGGAAGAGGTACTACAGAGCGTCACCCCGGGACAGCAGGTCATAAAAATTATCTATGATGAGCTTGTCAAGCTCATGGGTCCGGTGGGCCAGCCCCTTACCTTCCAGGAAGGCAACCCCACCGTGATAATGCTAGTGGGGCTTCACGGTTGCGGTAAGACCACCACTTCTGCCAAGCTGGCCAAACTGTCCCTCTCCAAAGGGCGTAAGCCCCTCCTGGTGGCGGCTGACGTCCAGAGACCTGCCGCCGTAGAGCAACTCAAGATACTGGGTAAACAGCTAGGCATACCTGTCTATTCAGAGGACGGGGGTCAACCCCCGCTCCTCTGCGAGAGGGCCGTTGAACATGCCATAAAGAATGGACAGAATACTATTGTACTGGACACCGCCGGGAGGCTCCATATTGATGAGGAGCTTATGTCAGAACTGCGGGAGATAAAAGAGAGGACCAAACCACACGTCATCCTGTTTGTCTGCGACGCCATGACGGGCCAGGACGCCGTAAATAGTGCCAAAGAGTTTAACTCCCAACTGGAATTTGACGGGGCTATCCTTACCAAGCTGGACGGTGATACCCGTGGAGGGGCCGCCCTCTCAGTTAAGGCCGTTACGGGTAAACCAATAAGATACGTAGGGGTGGGCGAGAAGCTGGAGATGCTGGAGGAATTCTACCCCGACAGGATGGCCTCCAGGATACTGGGGATGGGGGACGTGGTAACCCTCGTGGAGAAGGCCCAGGCCGCCGTCAAAGAGGAGGAGGCCAAGGCCTTTGCCAGGAAGATA
>DATETB010000098.1:0-5192 GCA_035283825.1 Candidatus Brocadiales bacterium
ATGATATACCTATGAAACATGCCCTGAAGGTCTGGCCCTCCCTCTGTGAGTTCCTAAAAGAATACAAATACATCCTGCTATTCCTTGACTACGACGGCACCCTCACCCCCATTGTAAAAAGGCCAGGGCTGGCGGTCCTATCACGGGGGACGAGAGGCTTGATTGAGTCCTTGAGGAACAGTGAAAGATTTATCGTATGTCTCGTAAGCGGAAGGTCAATCACTGACCTTAAAGCAAGGGTAGGGGTGGAAGGGATAATCTATGTGGGGAATCATGGTCTGGAAATGGAAGGGCCAGGGATGAGGTTTGTTAATGCAAAGGCCCGAAAATCCAGGATGCTCCTTAAAAGGATATACAAGAAATTAGACACCAGCCTCAGGCCCGTTGCCGGGGTAATTGTTGAAGATAAGGGCCTCTCCCTGACCGTCCATTACCGCCTTGTGAAGAAAAAAGACATACCCACCGTAAAGGCCCTCTTTGATGAGGTAGTAAGACCTCATTGCTCAAGGAAGGAGGCGAGGGTTGGTAGTGGCAAGAGAGTCTTTGAGGTCAGGCCTTTTACTGGGTGGGACAAGGGTAAGGCAACCCTATGGGTTTTAAGGAGATTTAAGGTGCGTCTAAAGACGGACAGTGTCGTTCCCGTTTATATGGGGGATGACTGGACAGACGAGGCGGCCTTTAAAATCCTAAACGATAAGGGCGTAACCATCTTTGTGGGTGGTGTCAATCCAGACACAACTGCTCAACTCTTTTTGAAGACTCCAAAAGAGGTGGGAAGGCTTTTAGGAAGTCTGGCTAGGATTTTTTGATGAGGGCCTCGTAGACCTTAAATTCCTCGTCCGCCTCCCGTCCCTTTCCAAGGAGTTCGTAGACCAGTCCCAGGCCCTTCCTTGCCTCAGGGTTAGCGGGGTCAAGGCGGACCGCCTCTTTAAAGGAGACCATGGCCTCTTCCAGCATACCGGCCTTGTTGTAGAGGAGTGCAATGCCTAGATGGGCGCTGGCACAGTTCGGGTCGGCCTTTACTGCTGACTGGTAACTCTTGAGGGCCTCCCCGGTACTTCCCTGAGTGGAGTAGAGGTCTCCCAGGAGGGTGTGGGCCTCGGACAGTTGCGGGTCTATCTCCAGTGCCTTTAACCCCTCTTTGATGGCCCCTTCAGGCAGTCCCTTCTTGGCCAGTATCATCCCTAACTGGGTACGTGCCCGGGCGTCTCTGGGGTTCAATTCCAGGAGTATCCCACACTGTCCCGTAGCCTTCTCCAGGGCACTCTTTGTCACGTAGACCTCTATCAAGAGGTAGTGGGACTCTACCAGAGAGGGGTTGATTTCAACGGCCCTCTCCAGTTCGCTCATGGCCCTGTGAAATATCCTCTTCTTGAGGTACAGTCTCCCCAGATTAGCATGGGGTTCGGCCAGGTCCGGGTTGAGCCTGTTGGCCCGAAGGTACTCGCCCACGGCATCTTCTATCTCCCCCCTCTTTTCCAGGGCGAAGCCCAGGTTGTTATGGAGTTCTGCCGTATCGGGACTCAGTCCTACGGCTACCTGGTGTTCTTTGATAGACTCCTCTATAAGACCTTTTTCCATGTATGCGTTACCCAGGTTGGCATGGACCTCAGGGAGGTTGGCGTCCAGCTCCAGGGCCTTTTTAAACTGGTTAACAGCCTCATCCAGCTTTCCCATCCTTTTATAAAACAGCCCCATATAGTTGTGTGGTCTTGGCGAGGTAGGCTCTACTTCAAGTGCCCTCTGACAGGCCTGCAGCCCTTCTTCCAGAGACCCCTTCTGATAACACTCAAGGGCCTGGTTGTAGTATGCCTCTGCCCCCCCGGTGTTTGCGCCAATTGGGCTATTGGAGGTCAGCAGGGTTAAAAAAGAAAATACTGTAATGAAAAGGGAGTGCTTCATGACAGGGGAAGATTCTAACAATATTTTGGGGTCAGGACAAGTGCGAAAGGCGGTAGGGGCGGGGTTACCCCGCCCCTACTGCTTACTGCCTTTTCCGAAGAGGCATTCACTGATGAGCCTTTTGGCGTACCTGTAACACTCTTTACCGCTCAGGGCAAATCCTGAGGAAGGGTATCCAGGTGAGGAACCAGACCACTAGACTTATAGTCCTCAGCCTGGGATTATGGGTTACTGCCGACTCTCCTACGACAGTCAGGGCCGCATAACCACATAACGTACTAACTATAATCAGGGCTATGCCCAGCTTGAAGTGCCGGCTTGAGGTGGGTTTTTCTCCTTCCAAAGACCCTATTCTCTGACTCTAATTCTATCTACTTCTACCAGAAGCAATTTGCCTTTGTAGGGGCGACCCGCCGGGTCGCCCCTACATGGCCTTCGTTTTGTAGGATTTCAATTATGGAATAGGGAACGCACTGGTCTGCAAAGAACCTTAGACCCATTATATGGCTATTTCAGATTCAGAGAGTTCACGGGCATAGTCTAGACAGGCGGCTATCTGTTCTTTTTTGAGGTCTGGGAATTCTTTGATAATTTCTTCGTGGGTTTTACCTGCCGCCAGGTAGCCCAGTATTAGACTTACTGGGATTCTTGTGCCTTTAATTCTAGGCTTACCCCGTAGTACATCAGGAGTGCTTTCAATATGCCCTCTCCAATCTGTTTGCATGCTTCCCTCTCTTACTAGCCAGTCTTATTCTTTGAAGATTATACAAAAAAGATGTAATCCAGGCACAAGCCTTATGATATTTGTAAAAACTGGTATGTCAAGAATTTTGTTGAACTTCCGGTGTGGAGTATATAGACAGAGGCAGCACTTTTTAGTAGGGGCGTTCAATTGAACGCCCCTGCAATTGAATGTAAGGGGGCTTTGCCCCTCGTGCCAAAGGCAGATCCGCCTCAGGCGGATTTTACTCCCTCAGAATGACATCTTGTAGGGTTTTTCAGAGGTCTCATCGTATGACGCCAGACAAAATGAAGCCCCCGAGACCCTTCGCCCCTTTGAACCTGAAACCTAATGCTCACTTTGGCCGATTTATCCTTGCCCATATCCTTGTCCACTCCTCTATAGGCAAAACAGGTTTAAAGGAACCAGTCTGGGTGGGTACAAGTGGTAAAAAGAACTCTACTACAGAGGCATAGTCATTGGCCTGGACAATAATATAAAGGTCATGTTCCGTTACGGTAATGTATGACGCAATAATTTTTATCCCCATCTTGGCGGATGCCGCACGGTTTGCCAGTAACTTGCTAAGTAGTCTTCCTCCTTCTTTACTCCTCAGCGGACAGTTATCAATACTATGCGTCCAGTGGGCCACATATACTGTACCCTCATTTTTCTTCTTAGCCTTTACTAAGGCCTTTTCCCTCTTCATGTTCATCTGTCTCCTTAACCAAACACAGTGGGTAAAAATAGAGAGAAGCTGGTACTAAAAAGGGACCTTTTTGTTAATATTGAGTCTCCTGAAAATGTCTATGAGAGTATCTTTGATTCTTTCCCCTAATCCCTGATCCCTACTCCCCTGTACCAATCAGGTACAGGGCTTTACCCTGCACCCTTGTGGTGCAGGGCCTAACCCCTGGTTACGACTCCACCCTCTGGAACTCCTTCCTGGCCAGGTAGAGGCATATAAGGCAGAAGGAGGCCGCCACTGCGAAACCGCCAAAGTAGCTCCCAGTCATGTCCTTAGAGGCCCCGAGGATTATAGGGGTAAAGAACCCACCAAGCCCCCCTGCCGCCCCTACAAGCCCCCCCACAGCCCCGGTCTCCCTTGCAAAATAGGTGGGGACGAGCTTGAATATCACACCATTCCCTATGCCGAGACACGCCCCAAACAGTATAAATGCGCAAGTCGCAAGCGTCAGGGAGGGGGCTAACCCCTCTATAATCAGGCATAGCGCCGCAATGGTAAATACCCCCTGCAGTATCTTTCTCCCTTGAAATTTGTCAGCCATATACCCGCCAAGTGGCCTGATAAGGGAGGTGGTGAAGATAAAGGCAGTGGCAAGGTCTCCTGCCTTGATATGAGGGATACCATAAACCTTTACGAAATAGGTAGGCAGGTAGAGTGCGAAGCAGACGAAGCCACCAAAGGTTACCCAGTAAAAGAGGCAAAAGACCCAGGCCAGGGGGGTCTTCTTGAATACCTGGAGGAGTTCGTTAAAGCTCCTGGGCTTGGCCGTTGTGGGATAATCACTGGTATAGTTCCAGTACAGGAAGGCCATCAGGAGCAGAGGAAGGGCGTATACAGGGAAGATGTTCCGCCACTGGTCGTTCAGGTAGTAATGTATAATCCTTTCGGCAAAGAGGGTGCTCAAGGCCGCCCCTAGATTGCCTACCCCGTATATACCCAGGGCAAGACCCTGTTTTTCGGGGGGATACCACTTAGAGACATGGGGTATGCCCACGGCGAAGCTCGTCCCTGCCATGCCAAAGAAGAAACCGCAAATGATGAGGTAGGCGTAACTGCTGGCGTACATGCCCAACACCGTGGGGACGAAGCAGAACACCATCAAGGCAGTGAATACCTTTCTCCCCCCGTACATATCCGTAAGGATTCCCATCGGTATACGAAAGGCCGACCCCAGCAGGGCGGGTATGGACACCAGTAGACCTAACTGTGTCTCACTAAGATGTAACTCCTCTCGCAGATGGGGACCGAGGGGTGAATAGAGGCACCATACGGCAAAACAGGCGGCAAATGATAGGGTGGACAGGAGCAGTACCTGTGTATTTCCTTGCGGTATCTGTACTCCCACTGCCGTTGTGGTTTGTACTCGTTTTGTCATAGTCCTCCTCCAGGAAAACCGGTTAGCGTCCCCTCTTTAGCGATAGGAAGGCATTTTGTGCGGGGTACAATAGCTTCTTCCTTGGTTTCACGATAAAGGCCCACGTCCATATAAAGGTTAGAACCCAGGCGGTTATGGCAAAAAACCAGAAGTATTTGGGTATATGCAGCAGAAAGTACAAATCCATGGCGTAGGCAAGTTGATAGGTGCAGGCGGTGTACATACCCAAAGGGAAGACCATGCCCCAGTAGGCGGGGTTAAAGACAGGTTTTGTCCTTCGGAAGATATATTTCCAGAATCCCAGCACCACCAACAGGGGTATCCACCAGGTACCAAAGGCCCAGAAGAAGAAGGTAAAGCCCCTGGTAAAGGACATTAGTTCCCCCAAACCCCTCTGGAGCTTCATACCGTTAAGGACCAGGAGTGCCCCTGCCAGTGTAGTGATA
>DATETB010000099.1:0-14126 GCA_035283825.1 Candidatus Brocadiales bacterium
GCCCGCCGGCGTATTCGTCCATTATCTTCTGGAGCCTCTCCTCCATCTCCTGGGGAGGGATCCCTTTGCTATCTTTAAGAGGCACGCTTACCCTTACCTGCTCCTCTTTCACTGCCCCTTCCTCTATTGAGGGGAGGGGGTTGTTGTTAATCCCCTTTAGGGCAGTCCTGGCGGCTATCTGCCCCTCTACCCAGCACCCGCTGACGTACTTTTTGGGCGCCCCACCAGCCACGTCCCCGGCGGCGTAAAGTCCCTGCAGGGTAGTCCGTCTCTCCACGTCCACCCAGTAACCTGCCTCCCCATGGCCTCCCACCACGTAGGGTTCACTCCCTGTTATCTCAAAGCGGTAGTTCCCATTGTCCCTACTTGATAGCATCAGGAGCATAGAGGGGCTCATGTTTAAGAGGTCCTCTTTGAATTGCCTCAACGTCTGGGCGTCCAGGTGATTGAGGTCCAGGTAACAGGGGCCCCTCCCTGCCCGGTTTTCCAGCACTGTGCTGAGGAGCCTGAAGTAAGTAGGGCTGTCTTTTACGGGGGAGTCCTTATAGTATTTCTCAAGGTAAGGTTCCCCCTTAGCGTTTACCTGTCTGGCCCCGGCCCCAAGGGCAAGTGTCCCTGTCGGGGCCTGGACGTCCTTCACCCTCAGGGCGATGAAGCGGTTCTCAAAGGAGGTCATCTCGGCCCCGGCCCTTAGACCAATGGCGTAACCGGTGCCTACGTTCCAGGGGCAGTACCACATAAGGTGACGTGCACTGCCTGGATTCGGGGGTTTGTATAGACCCGAGGCCCCTCCAGTGGCTATCATTACCCCCCTGGCCCGTATCACGTAAAGGGTTCCGTCCCTGACGCCCAGGCCGAAGACCCCCACTACCTTGCCTTCTTTTAAGATAAGGTTCGTGACCGCCACACGGTTCAACACCTCAACCCTGTGTCTCCTGACGGCCTCTGCCAATATAGGTTTAAGTCTCTCTCCAATTATCCTTATTGCCCGCCGTCCCCTGGGCTTGTAGTTCCCATCCGTCCCCTTCTCTATGGGTAATCCCCATTGTTCTACCCTCTTGACGGTGTCATTCAGGCCCCTGGCTATACTGAGCACCAGGTCTTCCCTTACCAGCCCCATGAATTCCTGCTTTACGTGGTTTAAGTAAGATTCGGGGCTTTCCCCGGGGTGGAGGTAGGCATTTATGGCGTTTAGCCCCATGGCAAGACACCCACTGCGGTCTATGTGGGCCTTTTCCATTATCAGGCACCTGAGGTTTGGGGACTGGGTCTTTGCCTCTACCGCCGCAAAACACCCGGCCGCACCTCCGCCAATTATTAAAAGGTCTGTGTCCTTTCTAATTATTTCCATTTCTCAGTCTTCAGTTATCAGTTGTCAGTTGTCTATTACTATAGTAAAAGATAATTGGACAAACTTTTCAATGGCATAATTTTGTAGTAGGGGCGACCCGTCCGCCTGAGGCGGATTGCCCCTGCCATCCTTCGGCCTTTTCTCCCTACTCACCGCTTAGGGCAGACAGAATTGTAAAATGTAAATTGGTCCGCCTGAGGCGGATTAAATTTTAAAATTTGCAATTTCCAATTTACAATGCAATTCTTCTCTACCCCCTAACCCCTGTTATCAGGGCAGAGTCCTTGTCCAGCCTGCGGGTCTTGACACTGGAGAAACCGGCCGTAGAGAGCCATTCCTTCATCTCTGCCTCCCGGTAACAGTCCCCACTGCACGTCCCGAGGAGCATGTTCAGGCTGAAGAAGGCGGGGAAGGGTGGGCCTGTGCCGGATTTGTTCAAGACAAACTCATGGATAATGGCCCGGCCTCCGGGCTGTAGGGCCTTGTGGCACTTCCTCAATATGGAGACGTTGGTCGGCGGGTCGTATATATGGAGTACGTTAGACACCAGTACGGCATCAAAGACCCCTCCTGGCAGGTCTTCCTCCAGGAAATTTCCTGCCTGGGTGGTGACCCTGTCCTCCAGACGGGCCTCTTTAATGAACTCCCTTGCTATTTCCAGGTTGTGGTCAAGGTCATACACGACGGCCGTAAGCCTGGGGTTCTTTTGTGCAATGGCTATAGCGTACGTCCCGGGTCCACCTCCCAGGTCCAGTAGTCGGTGAAGGGGCCTTACGTCTAGCCTTTTTAATAAGTCCCTGACCTTCATACTGGCGTAGTTGTGCATGGAGGTCATGAAGTCCCGCACCTTCTGTGGGTCGGGTCTTTCACCCTCTTTTTCATCCAGGACTGAGCGCCCCGTACGGATGGCCTCCTGTAGTCTCTCCCATCTCTGCCAGAGGTTATGGAGGTGGTGGATGCGGTTACCTTGATAAACAGGTGTGCCTTTCACCAGGTATTGGGAGGCAATAGGTGTGTTCTTATACCGCTCTGCCTTTTTAGACAAGAGCTTCAGGCCCACCAGGGCGTTGAGGAGCATCTCGGTGGCCCTGGGGTCAGTACAGAGCCTCCTGGCTATCTCTACGGATTCTGTACCCTTTTCCTTTATTAGTAGTTCAAACACCCCCAGCTCTACCCCGGCAAAGATTACCTGGGACTTCCAGTAGGCCCAGCCCAGTTCCAGGAGGGACTCAAGGTCTTTTTTCATGGTTGTCTCCTATGCCCAACCCATTCTCATACTGGCAGAGAATTTCCGCATACGTGTTTACCAGAGATTTATTTAGTTCCAGCAAACGGTCATCCTCATGCAGTGGAGTGCAGCAGGCCTGTGAATCCTCTGGTGTGAGCAAAGAAAGTACCTCGTTACATAACCGACTGGCTACCTCGTAGAAGGACTTCACCCCTGGGTCTTCAAAATCGTAGTGTGCCGCGTATTCATCTTGGCGTAGGGACAGACCTTCAGGTCTGTCCATCCCTTCGGCTTCGCTCAGGACAGGCCAGGACAGGGCTGAAGTTGAAAATCCGCCATATTTTTTTGGGCGGGACCTGTCCCTACAAGTGTGGTAATCCGCCGTCCCCATAAAGAGGGTCTGTTTATGGGATAGTAAATGGGCCGTGATGGCTGGACTGCGGAGGAGCCCCGTGTCCTTGAGGAACGCAAAGTTGGTCCTTATGTCCTTAAGGCTGGTATGGGGTTCAAACATAATAAACCCCAGGTTGGGCTCTATGCCGAAGTGCCTCAAGAGCCCTATGGCCCTACGGTTGACCTCTTGAGAGGTATCCTTTCTGAACCTCTTGAGGGTAGGGTCACAGGCACTCTCTATGCCCAGGAAGACCTCTCTCAGCCCTGCCTCCACGAGTCTTGATAAAGAATCTTCCTCCAGGTCGTTGGCCCTGCACTCCATCCCGAAACGGATATTGAGCCTCTCTTTAAGGATAATATCTGCCAGCCCCTTTGCCCGTTCCCTCCCGGCCCTGCCCGGGCCAAAGAAATTGGCATCGGCAAAATAGAAGTAGCGTACCCCGTTCTCGTATAAGTCTTTTAGCTCTTCAAAGATATTCTGAGGACTCCTGCCTCGCCATCCATTGTAAAAGGGCCCTACGTAGCAAAAAGTGCATCTCCCATAGCAACCCCTACTGCCCAGGATGTAAGTGGCTAATCCTTTCTCCTGGTAGAGGGGTAGGAGGGAGCGGTCGGGGAAGGGGAGGTCATCTGGCGGAGTGTGGGATTCGGAGTGCGGAGTGTGGAATTCCACATCCCTCAAGGCGAGGCCCTTTATATGAGATAGGTCAGGTGTCTCTTTTGAGTCTACCAGGGTCTGGGCCAGTTCCAGAAATGGATACTCTGGTTCACCCAGGGTTACGGAGTCTATGAAAGGGTATCTGCTAAGAATCTCTCTGAAGGCAAAGGTGGGGTAGTATCCATAAAGATTAATATGTACTCTGGGGTTAAGAGATTTTATTTTTGAAAGGAGGTCAAAGACCTCCTCCGTCTTTTCCCAGAGGTAAACCAGATGAACCCCCAGTAGGGGCGTATTGCCATACGCCCCTACAAGCCGATTGGTCAGTTCCTTTAAGGTCTCTTGCATGGATAGTCCCAGGAGGTTTGCGTCCAGGAGTTCTACCCCTATGCCCTTAGAGCGGAGCAAGGAGGCAATGTAGGGGCTGAATAGACAGGCAGACAGGGGGGCATTGACCACCTCCTGGAATCTGGAGGGGTCAGGGGGCCGAGGAGGTTCAAGGAGGAGGACTGGGAGGACGCGTCCGGAAGGCATATTTCTTCTTTTTCTACAGCGCCAGTGTAGGTATCTTTAGCCCGTTGGCGGTCTCGGCCTTTTTCTTCCTTCCCTTTTCCAGATAGGGCTGGTAGTAGCCCCTGACGGTCTTTAGACTGCAGAGTTTGCCGCACATGGTACAGGTGTCTTCGTCCACGGGGGGACGGCTCTTTCTAATCTCCTTGGCCCTCTCTGAAGAGATGGCGGTATTGTACTGGGTCTCCCAGTCCAGGTCTCGCCTGGCCACGGCCATCTTTAAATCCATGTCTTTTACCTTGTCCTTGAGCTTTACCATGTCTCCCACGTGGGTGGCAACCCTTGCGGCCATGACCCCTTCCCTTACGTCCTCCACGGTAGGCAGGGCCAGGTGTTCAGGCGGGGTGACGTAGCAGATAAAATCGGCGCCGTACATGGAGGACAAGGCGGCCCCTATGGCGGAGGAGATGTGGTCATAGCCAGGGGCTACGTCGGTAGTAATGGGCCCAAGCATATAGAAAGGGGCATTGTTGGAGAGGCGTTTCTGCAGGATGACGTTGGCCTCTATCTCGTCTATTGGGATGTGCCCCGGCCCTTCTACGATGCACTGTACACCCCTGGACTGGGCATACTCGGCAATCTCGGAGTTGATGATGAGTTCCTGTATCTGTGCCCTGTCTGTGGAATCGTGTACGGCCCCTGCCCGGAGCCCGTTGCCCAGGCTGAGGATGACGTCGTGCTTCTTCATGATGTCTATTAGACGGTCTATCTGTTCGTAGAGGGGATTTTCCTTTTTATTGTGCTCTATCCAGGCGGTAAGGAATGCACCGCCGCGGCTCACAAGCCCCCCGAAGCGGTAGCCCTGCTTCTTGAGTCTTTCCAGTACCAGCCTGTTTACCCCGCAGTGGATGGCCATAAAGCCTATCCCTTCTTCTGCCTGTTCCTCTATGGTATCAAAGAGGAAGTTGGGGTCCATATTAACTACGGACCCGCTCTTTCTTGTCGTCTCTATGGCAGCCTGGTAGAGGGGTACGGTGCCCACGCTAAGGCCGATGGCCTTGAGGACGCTGGCCCTTATGCTCTTGAGGTCTCCACCAGTGGACAGTTCCATGAGGGTGTCTGCCCCATATTTTTCGGCGGTACGGGCCTTCTCTACCTCCATGTCTACGTTAATTATGTCAGGGGAAGTACCGATGCTGGCGTTGACCTTGGTGCGGAGTCCCTTACCGATGCCTACCACCCTGGACTTCCTGTGGGGGTTCCCGTGGAGGACTACCCACCCCCTGGCTATCCCATCCCTGATAAATTCAGGGCAGACGCCGTCGTACCCGGCCGCCTCTTCCATCTGGGGCGTTATTTCGCCCTCCCTTGCCCTTTCTAACTGGGTCTTCATATATATCACTTTCTCCTCTTAAAACGCAGGCTAAAGCCTGCGGCTACCAAAGCGCAGGCTAAAGTTCGCCAGAGGCGAATCCGCCTGGGCGTGACCTGCGGCTACTAAAGGCTACACAGGGGTTATATTCACTTTGCTTTCCCATATCCCATGGAGATTGCACTGTTCCACTACCTTAAGGGTTGTGGGTCCGCCAACGCTCAGGGGTACGGTAACGCTCGGCTGGGGGCTGAGTGGGCTGAATTCCGTCCTGGATACGAGGGAATTTCCCAGATAGACCTCTATCCACATAATCCAGTGGTTTGGTGTCATAACATGGAGGGTCCTGCCCACCTCTACGGTAAGGAAAAAGACCTGATTGGTCTTGACGTAACCGGGAATACTAATCGCTGGGGCATGCTTCTTCTCGGTGGCGGTAAGGTTATCGGGGTCGGCGGCTCTGTTTATGGTCTTGAACCAGTCCTGCTCCTTCTCCTGGGCTTGTACCGATTTAGCGATGAGGGTCTGTCCTAGAAAGACAGCCACTGCTCCTTTAAGAAACTCCCTCCTCTTAAAAACACCCATTACGTACTCCCCTCTATTCAAAGCCGAGTTGTGCTATGTCTTTCTTTTTTATGATGTCCTTGCCAAAAAAGGGTCTCTGCAAGATTATGTAGTCTTTGGTCTCCTTTACAAACTCTCCGTGGAGGGTCTGCTTATTTTTCAGGACTATCCTGGCCTTCATTACTGAAGGCTTGACCTCTCCAAAGATTACCTCCCAACTATCCATTGGCACGTCCCTTTTCGGGGTTATTTTGTCCAGGAAGCTGGAGGTATAGGCAAGAGAGGGGTCTACCCCACTGTAATAAAATGCCTTCTCCTTCAGGAGTTTATTCATAGAGACACCGTCTTTTAAGACATAGGCGAGGAGTTGACCCTGCATGTTACGGTTTTTGCGTTCAAATTCCAGATTTACTTCCTTACCCTCCAATAGGCCCTTCAGGGTGCGGTAGGCCTCCACGCCGAACTCCTCGGGAATCTCTACCCCAAGGAGTCTTACCACCTCCCCATTGTCCAGGATTATCGTATTGCCGTTGAGGACCTTAGAGACCTGGAAAGAGACCTCGGGGTGCCTGTCAATCATGAAAGAATCGGCGTCAAAAAAGGGGGGTGGGGTGAGCTCTCCCCTTTTTTCCAGAGATAGTTCTTGCGCTGGTGCGGTGGTCCCGGCGGCCTCAGACTTTAGTTGTGCGGCTATGCTTTGGGTCAGTTGAGATAAATCTGCCGGTGAAACCTGAGCGGTCTGGCCGAAGACGGGTAGGGGTGTCACCAGGACAAAGAGGACTATCCACCCAATTAAATTTTTTGTCATCTTGGACATAAGCCCTTTCCTCTCCGCCTGAGGCGGATTGAGACGCCACCCAATCAAGGCCCGTACCACCAGGGTATGGGTCAAGGATATGCAGAATATAATTCAAAGGTCTGCACTTGTCAATCATACACCTTTTTTCTGTGAAGTATATAGAGAGACCTCTGCAAAACTCCATACCCCCTAGAGGGGGGAGGGCTTTCCGCCTGAGGCGTCCTCCAGAGGCGGACTTTCAGGATTTTCAACTTTTTAGAGGGGAAACACACCCCTTAATCCCCTCTTTATCTATATCATCCACATGAGGGTCAAGGTGGGCATTGAAAGGCCCGTAACAATGGTTTATACTAGCTGACCGCGTCTCAGGGCATCTCTGCTTTTTATCCCTTTGATACCGGCCACTGCTTTGCCCATGTTCTGTTGGGGGGCTTCAACAATGATGGAGGAGAGGAGATAGCCTTTGGGACCGTTTAGAAGTATTACCTGATAGATAAGGATGGCAACCTCCTGAGGTTATGGATACGTGAGGGGAATAAGTTTTACCACAGGGTATTCTGTCTGGAGTAGTGGGAATACAAATTACAGATTGTAAATTACAAATTTGGAATCTGTAATTTGAAATTTGTAATTCATGTCTTCGGGTAGGCTATGTTTGTACGCATGGTAAAGACTAAGACGGGGAAAAGGACCCATTGCTATCTCAGGGTGGTGGAGAGTTACCGTTCCAACGGCAGGGTAAGGCAGAGGGTGTTGTGGAATATGGGCAAGTGGGAAAGGGTACGTCCCGGCCTTACCGGTTTGGTCAAGTCTCTGAGCAGGTTCTCAGGGAAACAATTTTTAACCGCAGGAGAGATAAAGGCCAGGTGGGTAAAGGAGTATGGGAATGTACTCCTCTTGAAACACTTATGGGAAGGTTCAGGGTTTAGAAAAGTCCTGGAGTCTAGTTTAGGGCCGAGGGCGAGCTGTGTAATGGCCATGGTCTTCCATAAGTTGTGTCGGCCAGCCGCATACACCGGCGGTTCTGCCGCCCTCTCAGGCTGGTTAGAGAGGGTGTATCTCCCGGAGGCGGAGAGGCTGGTGAGGCTGGGCCAGGGGAGGTTGAGGAAGGTACTGCTAAATAGTATGGACTCTCTGAGTAGGCTGGAATGGCCAGGTAGGGGCGGGCCGGTGGCCCACCCGGGTAGGGACAGACCTTCAGGTCTGTCCACCAGGACAGGGCTAAAGCCCTGTCCCTACTGTGTCGTAAAGATAAACCCCGTATCCTCCAGAGGAAAGGTGTACAGGGGTGGATACCTGGCAACCCTCCCCCTGGGTAGCAATAGCATGACGGGGTGTAAGGTTTATACAAGAAAAGTGGTGGGGGCATGGCCCGCCGTGCCCCTACAGATTCTCCAGGAACTAAAGGACACCAAAGGGGTTCTCGTTGCACGGTACTCTACCCTCGGAAGGGACGGGGTGGCCTTTATGGATAAGGAAGCCATCCCCTACCTGGCCTTTCTGAGAGAGGGTCGGAAGGTCCGCCGCAGGCACAGGAGGAAGTACCTTACTTTCAAGTACGATAATCAAAAGGTCTGTCTAAGGACAAACATTGCCAGGAAGACCACCCCATACAAGGCCAGAAGGGCCTTTAGAGGCCTCTTGGAGACGGAGGAGGCCCTTGGTCGGCCCTCTATACCTCCCTTTGTACCACCCAGGGGTGCTTACTTGAAAGGTTATATCTTCGTGGCTATACTGGCGCACCTGTTGTGTGTAGGGGCACGGCGCGCTGTGCCCCTACTGCGGAAAGGGCTTCCGAGGGTGTCAGCACCACAGACAACTAGGACAGCCGAGGTCCTGGATACGCTAAAAGAGGTCAGGGTGGTAAGCAACCTATTAGCGGGGAAGAGGTGGGATTATCTGACTGGTATGACCCGTACGAGGCGTACCTTGCTAAGGGCCTTTGGCATAAAGAGACTGGCCCCTCTGGAATTCGGAATGCGGAGTTCGGAATGCGGAATTCCACATTCCACATCCCGCATTCCCTAAACCCAGGGGCCGAAACCCCAGGAGCGTAAGATGCTACACCTTTTCCTGGCCATTTTGACCTTATGTGTTGCGGCCTTCTTGTATTTTCGCGGCAAGATAGGAATGAGCCTCTTTTTTTTGTTTGCCTTCTACGGGCTGGGCATATGGGTTGCAACGGATATCTTTTTCCCTCAGCACAGGGTAATATTTTTTCTACTGACGGGGATACTGGTGTTCTTCCCCCTTTCGCTCCTGGTAGCCTTTTTTATGGACGTAAGATACGGGTGGTTCTGTTTTGATATGTCTTACTCCTGGGCCTTTGTCTGGGGCTTTGCCTTTATATTTCTGGGGATAAATCTGGCAGGTAAGACCATAGCATATTTCGTGGGGATGAATATTGAGTAATAAGAAGATATTTATCAGTGCCGGTGAGGCCTCTGGGGACCTGCATGGGGCCAACCTTATCAAGGAGATATTGGAGCAGGCCCCCGTGGTAGAAATCCATGGGCTGGGCCAGCAGAGGATGGTAGAGACGGGGCTACGCTGTCTCCATTCTATGGATAACCACTCCGTTATGTGGGCAGAGACCTTGACCAGGATACCTGCCCTCTGGGGTGTGTATAAGGATTGTGTGAATTTTTTCCAATCCCATAGACCGCAGGCGGTAGTCCTTATTGATTACGCAGGGTTTAATCTATACCTTGCCCAGGCCGCACGCAGGTTAGGTATCCCGGTGGTATATTACATCTGCCCCCAACTCTGGGCCCACGGGGCCTGGAGGGTGAAGAAACTAAAGAGGTTGGTTAGTAAGGTGCTGGTTATCTATCCCTTTGAGGAAGGGTTTTATACCAGGGCAGGCATCCCCGTACGCTACGTGGGCCATCCCCTTTTTGACGAACTGGCAAAGAGGGAACTGGACAAGGAATTGATAGAAAAGCTCAGGTCAGGAGGAGATAGCAGTGGAACCAAGAATTCCGCACTCCGCAGTCCACATTCCGCATTCCCCGTGGTCTCCATACTCCCGGGCAGTCGCTCCCAGGAGATAAAGAAGCTCCTGCCCATCTTCCTCAAGGCCGCAGGGCTTATCAAGGAGTCCCTCCCGGAGAGCCGCTTCCTCATCTCTTGCGGGCACATAGACCATCTGCCGCTTATCCATACTATGGTGAAGAGACACGGCCTGGCCGCAGAGGTTGTAGTAGGCTCCCTGGGCGAGATTATTGAGGCCGCTACCCTATGCCTGACTGCCTCTGGCACGGTTACCCTGGAGGTGGCCTATCACCAGAAACCTATGATTGTTGCCTACAGGGTCACACCCTTTGCCTATTTTGTGGCCAGACCCTATATGGATACCCCTTTTCTGTGCCTTGTTAATACCGTGGCGGAGAGGTTCCTCGTACCAGAAAAATTTATGTACAGAGACGATTACCCCTGGGTTGCCCGGCAGGCCCTGGAATTACTTACCGGAGAGGGAAAAAGAGATGGGGTAGTGCAAGGACTCTCTAGCATTATGGGGGATATTGCCCGGCCAGGGGCCTCGGCCCTGGCGGCACGGGAGATACTGGGGATGATACAGCGTTAAAATCCAAATTATCCGCCTGAGGCGGACTCAAACGTCAAATCATTTGGTTCTTTTTACCTCCGTAGCTTGCTTTCCATCCTCTTCTTCAAAGAGATCGGCTACCTCTTCTTCAAACTCCGCAAGTATCTTTTTTAGAGAATCTAGAGCATGTTTTAATTCTTCCTCTTCCGTTAAATGTCTTGGTGCCTCTACAGCCACCTTTTCAGCCTCACCTGGGCTATAGCTGAACCGTGGCCCCACCCATACCAGCCACAAGAGCAGACATCCCGCGGTTACCGCCGAAAGGGTAAAAGGGAGCCCCATCCTTACAAATTCCTGTACGGTCACAACAATACCCCTACTGCGTAACATACCCACAGCTACTACATTAGCGGAGGCCCCAAAGGGGGAGATATTGCCTCCCAGACACGCACCTAAAAGGAGGCCAAACATCAATAGAATGGAAGGACCGTGTACATCCTGGGCTACTTTATTAACTACAGGGAGCATTATCATCACGTAGGGTATGTTATCAATAAAGGCCGAGAAGACCACCGAGAGCAATATTATGGTGAGGTATGCCCGCAGGAGGTTTCCCCCAGAGACCCTCTCTACAAGGCGGGTTATTGTGTCAATCCAGCCTGTATGGTAGAGCCCCCCTACGAGGACGAAGACTCCCAGGAGGAAGAGCCCTGTATCCCAATCCAGTCCCTTTATAAATTCCCTTGCACTGCCCCTCCACTTAAATCTATAAAGCATCAGTCCTGCTAGACCGAAGGTCATGCAGATGGAGCCGTTCCTGTAAGGAAAATCTGTCTTCCAGAAAGAGGCCAGGGCCAGGCTAAAGATAAGCCCCCCAAGGAGCCCAACAGGCGCCCAGGAACGTACCCTTTCTACTTGTATAGACACTTCGGGGTTACGGAACACCCTGAAGAAGAAATAAAGTACGGGCAGGGTGGCTATTGCCCCCGCCTGGACGGCAAAAAATATACTTGGTCTCCCTCCATAAAAGAAGAAGTCATTGAAGGTCAGTTTTGCGTAGCCAGCCAGTATCATACTGGGGGAGTCACCTATAAGGGTGCCCGTCCCCTGCAGATTAGAGGAGATAGCCAGGGCTATCAATAATTTAGTGGGTGGTATCTTTAACCTCTCGGTTATACTCAGGGCTATAGGGGCTACGATAAGCACAGTGGCTACATTCTCTAGAAAGATGGATAAAAAACTTGCCAGCCCGCATAACGAGAGCATAGCTAAGGAAGATATTTTGACCCTGTTGACGATATGTTCTGCCAGGTAAGAGGGTAGTCGGGAGAAGATGAGGAGTTCAGCGAGAATCATCACCCCCGTAAAGACCATCATTACATTCCAATTTATGGACGCAAGGGCATACCAGGGACCGAGCACTAGGAGTGTAAGAAAGAGTGCCCCTGCACAGGCGCACCAGCTCCTCCATCTAGGGAAGAAGACAAATCCAGCATAACAGGCCAAGAATATTCCCAGAGAGAGGTAGCTTTCCATTAGTTAGATTGAGGCAGTCTATTTACAATTTTGTTGAATTTATTATAATCTCGGGTATGCACCTATTACAAGCCATAGTAGCAGGCCTGGTCATCATGATACTAGTGCTGGGCTTCTTTGCCTTCCATATCCTGTTCCGCCGTTACGTCTGGCCAGAGACTTATAGGAAGGAAGGGGAAGAAGAGGCAGAAGGTGTAGTGGAGGCCCCCAAAAAACTCAAATCCCCTGAAAAGAAGTAGGCAGATTCCAGAGAATCTTTCGGCTTTAGCGGGCCCTGCCTTCTACGAACCTGCCAAGAAGAAAAACCACACCGCCCGATATAAATAACATCATCTCCTTGCCCATTGATTCCTGGAATATGCCAAAATACAAGGCCTCCAGACACAACAGCATCCCTACTATCTGAAACAGCCTTCCCAATATCACCATAGTTATACCACAGGATACAGAAAACGCCCGTAAAATCAAGTAAAGGGATATGTAAACTAGGGATTAGGGGCTAGGGAGTAGGGGGTAGCAACAAAAATCCAAATTCCAAAATCCAAATTTCAAATTGGCATTTGCATTTTCCCTATCCCCTACCCCCTATTCCCTTAATCTTGAATATTGCCCCCCAGGTGTTATAATGGCCTTGTAATTGCAAGCTACAATTAAACATGCAGAGTTTGTAGCCGCAGGTCGTGCCAGAGGCAGATTCGCCGTGGCGAACTTCAGCCTGCGAGATTAAACACCGTGCAGAAAAGCGAAGAACTTAAAAGGATGGTGGAACTCAAGGCACCCAGGGGTACCGAAGACACACTGCCCCAGCAATGGGCCCTATGGCGCAGGCTGGAAAAGGTATCCAGAGAGGTCTTTGAACTCTTTGGTTATCAAGAAATCCGCACCCCCATATTTGAGGATACCAGGCTATTTGTAAGGGGTATCGGCGAGGCCACCGACATCGTGGAGAAGGAGATGTACACCTTCGCCGATTCTGCCTCGGGGGGAGAGGACTCCCCGGGCGGGAGTGGCCCTGCCGCCATCACCCTCCGCCCGGAGAACACCGCCGGGGTTATGCGTGCCTATGTGGAATATGAACTCTATAAGACCCAAAAATTCCAGAAATTTTATTACGTCGGGCCCCAGTTCCGCAAGGAGCGCCCCCAGGCAGGCAGACTTAGACAATTCCACCAGATAGGCATAGAGGCCGTAGGCTCTCAGGACCCCCTTCTGGACGTGGAGACCATATCCGTAGCCACCCAGGTCTACGACCGCCTCGGCCTGACAGGCCATGAAGTAAAGCTAAACACCATCGGTTGCGAGAAATGCCGCCCTCCTTATAGAAAGAACCTGAAGGAGGCACTCCTTCAGTACAAGAAGAACCTCTGCCAGCTCTGCCTCTCCAGGCTGGATAGAAACGTCTTCAGGGTACTGGACTGCAAGCAGGAGCAGTGCAAGGAGGTCTCCCACAAGATGCCCACCGTATACGATTACCTCTGCCAGGAGTGTAAAGAACACTTCCAGACGGTAAAGGAGGCCCTTGTGTCCGTTGATATACGTTATGACCTTGACCCTTTTCTGGTGAGAGGACTGGATTACTACACCAAGACCGTTTATGAGATAGTCCACCCCTCCCTGGGCGCCAGAAATGCCATCTGTGCGGGCGGACGCTATGACAACCTCATCTCGGAGATAGGTGGCCCGCCCATAGGGGCAGTAGGCTTTGCCATGGGGGTGGAGAGCGGACTCCTGGCGCTGACAAACGTGTTAAAGGGAGGTGCCTCTCTCTTGAACGAGGGTATCCACCCCCCTGCCGTGTATCTAATCTCCATTGGACAGGAGGCCCGGAGGGAGTGCTTCAAACTGGCCCAGAGGCTCAGGGGCCACGGTCTCTCCTGCGATTTAGACTACGAGGGCCGCAGCCCCAAGGCCCAGATGCGCATGGCCAATAAGCTGGGGGCAAAGAAGGTTATCGTCATCGGCCCGGAGGAGCTGGAGAAGGGACTGCTTAAGCTGAAAGACATGGAGACAGGACAGGAAAATCTGGTAAAGGAAGAAGATGTTTTAAAGTTAAAGGCATAGCTTGAGAAAAACATGCTAAAACGTACACATACCTGCGGGGTACTGCGTAAGTCGGAGGTTGGTAAAGAGGCCATCCTCACGGGATGGGTGGCAAGCCGGAGGGACCA
>DATETB010000100.1:0-2079 GCA_035283825.1 Candidatus Brocadiales bacterium
AAAGAAGATACCCCCCCGTTCCATGTACCTCCACATACCCACCCTCTGGGAGAGTCAGGAAAAGGGCACCGTCCCCTTTACCCCGTCTATCCCGATATTTTATGCCCTGGAGGCGGCCCTGGAGGAACTCCTGGAAGAAGGTGTCCAGGGCAGGATTGCCCGCTACAGGAAGGCCGCCGATACCCTGCGTAGTGGCTTCATAGAGATGGGCCTCAAGCCCTATCTGCCTGAGAAGTTACTATCCAATACCATCACAACCCTTTATCTCCCCACCGGGTTTGACTATCAGACCCTCCATGACGGGTTAAAGGAGAATGGGTTTGTGATTTATGCCGGACAGGAACGCCTCAAGGGAGAAATCTTCAGGGTGGCCAACATGGGGGAACTTACCAGGAAGGACCTGGAAGGCTTCCTGGGCTGTCTAAGGAAGATAACGTCCCGCCCCTCTACCGCAAGTAAGACCGGGAGGTCTACGGTGCACGCCATAATCCTTGCGGCAGGGGTAGGTAAGAGGCTCATGCCCATTACAGGCCAGAGGCCCAAATGCCTGATAGAAATCGGCGGGAAGACCTTGCTGGATAGATACCTGGAATCCCTGAAAGAATCTTCCATCACAGAGGTCACCTTTGTACTGGGCCACCTGAGGGAAATGATACTCTCAAGGCTCAAGGAGGCAGAAAATACGTTCAAGACCCACTACGTCTACAATGAAAATTACACGAGGGGCAGTATCACCTCCCTCTGGGAGGCCAGGGAAAGACTCCAGGGCAACGTCCTCATTATGGACGCCGACGTCCTGTTCCACCCCACCCTTTTAAAAAGACTGCTTGAGTCCCCTAAAAAGAGTTGTTTCCTGCTGGAGGAGGACTTCACGGATACGGGAGAGGAGATGAAGCTCTTCGTCCAGGGGGAGAGGGTAGCGGCCATCTCCAAAAAGAACGTCTTAAAGACACCCCTCGTAGGAGAGGGGGTAGGGTTCCTGAAGCTGGCCGGGGAGCATTGCCCTCAGCTCAGAAATACCCTGGAGGATTTTATTCGGGAAGGAAGGCTGGACGCGGAATATGAGGAGGCCCTGGACAGGCTGTTACCCCACTGTGAGGTGGGCTACGAACCCGTAGACGGCCTCCCCTGGATAGAGATAGACTTTGAGGAAGACATACGGAGGGCAGAGAGGGAGATACTGCCGATGTTAGACGGCAACAAGGCGGTATCCGTCCCTTCCCCTTCACTTCGTTCAGGGTCAATGGCAGGCTCGGGTAAACTAAGCGGCAAAAAGGGATTAAAAGGACGCCCATGATAAGGCAGGCCATTGTCCTGGTAACGGCCCTGAGGTGGGCACTGGAAGACTGTGCAGGATTACCCCTCTTCAAGCGTGCCCTGCTGGCGGCCCAGAAAGGGGGGATAGAGGAATTTTATATCGTTGCCAGGGAGGCCGCACAGCTCCAGCCTCTGTTACAGGACACAAGACTCAAGGCCACCTTGCGGTGGATTGAAGGGGGTCTGCCTGAAGAATTTTTTAAACCCGATACCAAGGCCGGCCCTACCACCTCAACTGGGGTGTTGGTTATCAAAGCAGAATCGGTCTTTGATGCAAAGGTAATAGAAGGGGTACAGAACTGGGGGCTCGGGGAGGCGGTAGCCAGCCTGGCCGTCAGGAAGGGCACGGCAGAGCGGGGCACCTCTGTAAGGCTTGAGGGAGAAAAGGTTGCCGGCTTTGGGGAGGAAGAGGCAGATGCCCTGACGGCAGGGATTCTCCTGGTAAAGCCCGAGGCACTGAGGGGGATAGACCTTGGCGACCACAGGAACCCTATAACCTTTACGGAAGTAATCCGCCATCTGGCCAATAAAGGTACCGTAAGGGCGGTTAACGTTACTAAAGAGTTCTGCCAGGAAGTCACCTCTCTGGAAACCCTCAAAGGTGCAAAGAAGGCACTGTATAAACGGTTGGGCCTCCCCACGGATGGCCTGATGGCCACCTATGTCAACAGAAAACTCTCCAGGCTTCTCACCAGGGTATTAATAAGACTACCAATTACCCCCAACCAGATAACCCTTTGCAGTCTCCTTATTGGATTGACT
>DATETB010000101.1:0-4615 GCA_035283825.1 Candidatus Brocadiales bacterium
CTACAGGGTGAGGGTTGAGCCTGGACAGGAACGCCCCAGGCTGACCCAGGAGGTGATAGACATCCTCAAGAAGAGGATAGACCCCAAGGGTATCATGGAGTACCGCATCCAGGAGCAAGGGCTCCACAGGATTCTCATCCAGGTACCCGGCGCTACCAAGGCAGAGACGGATGCCCTGAAGGACAGGATAGTCCGCCTCGGGAAGCTGGAGTTCAGGATGGCCGCCCCGAAGGGCAGCCCCGAATACCAGGAGGCGGATAAGGGGAAGGCCGTCCCAGGATACTATAAGCACTGGCACGGAAAGAAGCGAGGGGAGATAGGGAAGGAGACCGAGGAGTGGTACCTGGTAAGGAACAAGATAGAAATTAGTGGAGAAAGCCTGTCCAGGGTCTATCCCGACAGGAAGGACATCCAGCCCGTCGTGGGGTTTGAGTTTAACACCGAGGGGAAGGCCAAGTTCTCCACCCTCACGGAGAGGAACATCGGCAGACCGATGGCCATTATCCTGGATGGGGTGCTCTATTCTGCCCCCACCATCAGGGAACGCATCCCGGGCAAGGGGATTATAGAAGGCAACTTTACCCAGGACGAGGTTAACAACCTGATAGCAGTGATGAGGGCCGGGAGTCTCCCCGCCGACCTGGAGATGGAGATGGAGATGAGCGTGGGCCCCAGCCTGGGGAGAGACTCTATCAGGAATGGGCTTGCGGCCGGCCTTGTGGGCAGTGCCCTGGTCGTGGGCTTTATGGCGGTCTACTACCTGGGTTCAGGGATGGTGGCCAATCTGGCCCTTGTCCTGAACATCCTCTTTGTATTGGGAGCCCTTGCAATAATGGGGGCTACCTTGACGCTCCCCGGGATTGCAGGTCTTGTACTCATGGTAGGGATGGCGGTAGATGCCAACGTCCTTATCTTTGAACGTATCAGGGAGGAAAAGGCTAAAGGCAAGCCCATCCCCCTGGCCATGAAGACGGGTTACGAGAGGGCCTTTACCACCATTATTGACTCTAACCTGACCACCCTCATTACGGCCCTCATCCTTTATGCAGTAGGTACCGGCCCCATAAAGGGCTTTGGTATTATCCTATCAATAGGCATCCTTGTTAACCTCTTCACGGCGGTCTTCGTTACCAGGGTCATCTTTGAACTCTTTCAACCGAAGGAGTTCAAGATGCTCAGGCTATTTGAAAAACCATCCATACACTTCATGGACTATTTCAAGAGATGTTGCACCGTCTCAGTCCTGCTTATAATTATGGGGCTGGCGGCATTCCAGTGGAGGGGTATTGATAAATACGACATAGACTTCACGGGCGGCACCCTTATCCACCTGCAACTTGCCCGACCCACGCCGGTAGGAGAGGTAAGGGGAACCCTTGCCCAGTTAGGGTATAAGGGTGCAGAGGTGCAGGGCGTCTGGACCGCGGGGACACGGGTAGCAGAACCAACGGAGTTTGGCATCCGTATAAAGGGCCTCTCCGATGACAAGACAAGGGAGAAACTCCAGGCAGATTTCCAGAAGGTGCTGGGCGAGAGGCTGGAAGGCGTACAATTTGGCAAGCTCCCTACCGCCTTATCCTTAAAACTCAAAAAGCCCATGGAAGAGACTGAGCTCAGAAAGGTGCTGGCCGGGGCGGGTTATGCTGACGAGGACATCGTTACCCTGATACCTCTGGGTGTCTCAAGCAGGGAGTATGAGCTTACTTTGCCCGTCTTGAAGAATGAGAACGCAAGGGTGGGTGAGCTGGAAAAACTTGTGCAGGGTGTCCCCGGCCTGGCCTTCCAGGGCGTTACCCTCCAGTGGGGTGAACTGAAGGAGGTAGAGACACAGACCGCACCTAAGGGTGCGATGGTTGGGGCTCAAGGCACCCTGGGGCTGGAACTTAGTAACCCAACAGACCCAAAGCTCCTGGAGATAGAACTCTGGAAGAGGGGCTATCGCCAGGTCTTTGTGAGCCTCCGGGAGGAAAGGGCCAGGAAGCTTACGGGCACCAGGCTAGAACTCACGGGACCCAGGGATACGCTGGCATCCATGAAGGGAGAGATGCCCAAAGAGTTGAGGCTCCCCGCATTTGTTTTCCTTACCGAGACCTCCCTGAAAGTGGGGTTGGAAAACCCCCTGGAGGAGGGGGCATTGAGGGCCACCGTCCAGCCTGGGCGTCTGGGTATAACTAGGATAATCCCCCTGGGTGCGGCTGCAGAGAATTTCGGTATGGAGTTAACCCCGCTCAGGGCGGAGAAGTTACAGGAGAAGATTAAAGAGGACGTGATATCGGCCTTCAGGGACAATCTATATAGAGAGACAATTGGGGTGAGTTTTGAGAAGGTTTCTGATGCAGACGGAGAAACCCTGGCGAGCATGAACCTGGGCAAGCCCCTGGCCAAGAGCAGGATAGAAGGTGCCCTGAGCGGGGCAGGCTATAACCAGGCTCTGGCGGAGCCCCTGGAGGCAGGCCAGGACTACCGGGCAGTAAAGCTCAGGGTGAAATCTGCAGAATTTGACGCCATGAAGCCCAAACTGGTGCAGGCCTTCCAGATGCCAGACCCCCTGAAGAGGGTAGTGAGCATTGGCTCAACGGTGGCCGAGGAGATGAAGAACAGGGCGTATCTTGCCCTGATTTTTGCAAACCTGACCATAATTATTTATATATGGTTCCGTTTTGGAGAGGCGAAGTTTGGGGTAGCGGCCGTCCTTGCCCTGATACACGACGTATTATTCACCCTCGGGGCCGTGGCCGTGGCTGGATATTTCTCAGACGTTTTTGGAGAACTTAAATTGAACCTCCCCATGATCGCCGCATTCCTGGCCCTTGTTGGGTACTCCCTTAACGATACTATAGTAGTCTTTGATAGAATCAGGGAGAATATGGGAGGGAAGAAGGCGGTGGACGCCGGGCTGGTGAACGAGAGCGTCAATCAGACCCTGAGCCGTACTGTGCTAACTAGTTTGACAGTATTTTTTGTAGTAGCCAGTCTCTACTTTTTGGGAGGAAGCGAACTCCAGGGTTTCGCCTTCGTCATGCTGGTGGGGGTAGCAGTGGGGACTTACTCTTCTATCTTTATTGCTAGTCCCGTACTGGTATACTGGCCCACGGTGAAGAGGGGCTTTGGGTTGATATTCCTGGCCCTGACGGCCCCCCTCTGGCTGCCGTGGAAGGTCTGGAAGAGGTTTATGGGCGGGACTGCCCATCCTCGCAGGGCATAGATGCAGAACAAGTAGCTAGTAGTCAGTAGCCAGTAGCTAGATTTTTCCCTATCTACCGACTACTAGCTACTGGCTACTAGAAAAAGGGGTGGCACCTCATGCCATAGGCACATCTGTCTATGGTGAGCTTTTATGTAGTTAGGAGGAGTACATGAATAGGAAGAGTTTTATAAGAAGGGTTGAGGTGCAGATAGGGATAATCCTGGGAGTGGTGATGTTCTCCATCCTTGGGGTGTTTCTGGGTATAAGGAAGGGGGAGCAGAAGCCTCACGAGGCCGCGGTGGTGACCAAAGTGGCGGACGAGACCTCTGAGATGCTGAACCAGAAGGCCCTGGAGCAGGCCCGGGCAGAGGCCCAACCCAAAGAGGGTACAGTCGGGGCGACTTTAGCCCATGAGGCATCAACACCGCATATGGGGATTCCCCCAGGGGCCGCAGAGGCACCAGTGGCGCCCACTGCTGAAATGCCTGCCGCAGGCGAGCAGGGGCAGGTGGTAACTAAGACCTCTCCTCTACCGGCGGTCTCCCTGCCTACTACCCATACGGTAAAGGCCAATGATACCCTCATCGCCCTGGCCAGGAGGTATTATGGAGATGATTCAAAGTGGGCCCTCATTTCTGAGGCCAATCGGCTTGCTGGCCAGCGCAGCCTCGTGGTGGGCCAGAAGCTGGCTATCCCTGCCCCTAAAGAGGTTTCAGCCTCCACCCCAGGCGGACAGGCGACAAAGGCGGAGAAGCCGGCAGTAAAAGTCTCTGCCGCAAAGGCCAATAGGACCTCCTCGGGCAGGGCCCACAGGGCACAGCAAGGAGATACCCTTTATAAGCTGGCCAGGACGTACTACGGCGATGAGTCTCAATGGAAGAAGATATACAATGCCAACCATGATGTCTTCAGCCAGAGAGAGACGCTGGAACCAGGAGACGTGTTGATTATTCCCTAGAAAGGGAGGGGAGACAGCTTTCAACCTTTGACCTGAACGGCTGATTGCTAGTAGTAGTAGGGACAGGGCTTTAGCCCTGTCCTAGTAGACAGACCTGAAGTCCTGGTGGACAGACCTGAAGGTCTGTCCCTACAATAAAGGAGGGGAGATATGGGGATTTGCCTATCTCGTACCATACCGGTACGGGATTTGTTTACCGGCCTTTTTTCGGGCAGAGGGGCGGTAGCGATGGCAGGATTTGTTAATAAAGTGGGCAGTAAGGGGTATGGGACAGTCCGCCTGAGGTGGATTACTGCTTACTGCCCGCCCCAAATATGGCGGATTTTCAACCTGCTGGCCCTTTTTCTCTGTGGCCTGTATAGTGCGGAGGGGGTGCTGGGGGCACAATCTGTAGAGAACCCATACCCCCTCTTCAAGCACGATGCCCAGCATACGGGCAGGAGCACCTTTCTGGGGGCCCAGAAGGCCAA
>DATETB010000102.1:0-4292 GCA_035283825.1 Candidatus Brocadiales bacterium
GGTCCTTACCCTGGGGAAGAAGTAATGTGCCCCTTTGGCATGACAGGTTATCTCGGTTACTACCTCCTGGGCGAAGGGCACCCTGATGCGGCCGTAACCAGTGGCCACCACGTAGTCAATATCCTTCTCTGAAAGCCTGGCGACCTCCAGTACCTTCTTAAAGGCCTTGTCGGCGGCCTTCTTACTACTGGCCCCCGTGGCTATTACCTCAGAGGCCACAATCTCTCTTTTATCGTTCAGCAGCACTACGTCTGTTGATAAAGACCCGATATCAATGCCAAGACTCAACATAAATCACTCCTATAAAATGAAAATCTGCCCATCCAAGCCTGCCCTGCACCGTTCTGGTGCAGGGCCTGCCCTAGGTGAGGCGGCAGTAAGATAGCAAACTCCTACTGGACGGTCAAGCCCAAAATCAGGGACCAGGGGTAGCCGCAGGTCATGCCTGAGGCAGATTCGCCTCTGGCGAACTTTAGCCTGCGTTATACTTTCTCCCTAATCCCTGGCTTTAATGGACTTGAAAAAAAGGAAAGTAAGTGGTACTTTTATGCTGTATAATCTTTGGAAAGTTTCAATCTGAGCTCAGTGTATCGGAGGCAAGGGCCATTATAACTATCTCAAAAGAGTTGAAGACCAAAGGGGATGGGGACTGCCACAATATTACTCCAGAGGTAGAGCAGGCGGTGAGGGATTCGGGGGTGCGTTCTGGGCTGGTTAATATTTTTATTCCCGGCTCTACGGCCGCACTGACCACCCTGGAATTTGAAGAGGGGGTAATAAAGGACCTTGCCGGGGCGATGGAAAGGCTTATCCCAAAGAATATCCCCTACCAGCACGATGAACGCTGGCAGGATAGGAACGGGTACTCCCACGTAAGGGCGGCCCTCATGGGCCCCTCTCTTACTGTCCCCTTTGTAAATGGCGGGTTACAGCTTGGACGCTGGCAGCAGATAGTCCTTATAGATTTTGACAACCGCAGCCGCAACAGGCAGTATCTTATTAATATCCTGGGGGGAGATAGGCATCCGTAAGGACAGTTCGTAGGGACAGACCTTCAGGTCTGTCCCATCTCGGACAGGGCTAAAGCCCCGTCCCTACAAACTGAATAGGACAGACCTGAAGGTCTGTCCCTACAATTCAGTCCGCAATATCACCCTCTTCCAGTCCTCCCTGAAGATTGGCCAGCCCACAACGTTTGTCTCTTCGTCCTTCAAGGATACTTTTTCTCCACGCAGGGTTACATCCCTCAGGCACTGACTTTCCAGGGGGTAGGAGGGTCTTACCGTAAAGGGGTAAGAACTCTTCCTCTTGTAGAGACTCCCATTGTCAAAGATGGTTACTATCATAGGTCTGAATTCCAGCATCCGGAAGGCTATAAGCTCATGGCTGGCCGTGGAGTAGGTCTTTTTTAGCCTCAGGAGGTCAAATCCTGAGACCTCAGCATCCCTTTTGAACCACTCCCCAGGCAGGAGTAGGTTGATGGCCATGAGATTACTGGCCCCCTCCAGGTGGGCCTCCTCCACCCTTCCCTTCAGGGACACCTCTCCTATCTCATGGGCAATGGTGAACTGCTTTCTCTCTGATTTATTGGTGTTCTTACTGCCTACTATTATAGTTCCCAGGTCCCATCTAGTCCGGCTGTAACCCCTGGTCTTTAGGTGGGGGTCTATCTGGACGGTTAGCCCCAGCTTGTTGGCTATCAGGTAGGCATCCACAGGAGGGGCATGGACGCCCATCCTCTCTAGTAGCGCCCTGGCCTCTTGTTCTACCAGGGTCTCTATGTCAGGGACCATCCTGCCACTCTCCTGCCATTTGTAGGGGCGGGCCTATGTGTCTGCCCTTGCCTACTTTTGCTCTTCTTTATGAAGGGCTTCCAAAAGGGTTAACAGGAGTTTCCGGTTTGGTCCAAGGAGTGTCTGTTTGCACCTCTCCAATGCCTCATTCTCTTCCAGGTGACGGTCTATCCAGTAAGCTGGGTCCACCGGCACACCTCCGTAACCCCGGATTGTGGAAAGCTCTTCCACGTCTTTCTGGGTGAGGTTCTGGAGTTTCTCAGGATGGGCCTCAAAGTGTCTTCTAAAGTTTTCAGGAAGGGTGGACAGGTCCAGGGGCTCACCGGTAGCACGTACGGCCTTTTTTGGATACCCTGGGGCAATACGGTCAAGGGGGCTCGGAGGGTACCCCCTGTCATCATCCATGAGGTAGTCAAGGGTAACGCAAAATATCCTGGACAGCTTCATGGCGGACTCGCCCTTGGGCTTACGGTTTAACTTCTCAAAGGCCTGATAAGTAGAGATAGGGATATTGGCCCTGCGTGCCGCCTCAGAGCGGTTCCACCCCTTCTCTGCTCTAAGATGCATGAGTTTTTCAGATATGGTAATTGCCATTATTTAATCAATAAAATATGTTGTTGAAAAAGTCAACAAAAATATTCTGCTAAGTTTGTGGAGTATAGAGAGATAGGCTACACTTTTTAATTCTAGGCTTATCTATGAATGCAAGGGGGTTTTGCCCCTCGTGCCTGAGGTCATGCCTGAGGCTGCCCCTAATCCCTGCCCCCTGGTATTTCAATACGCCCCCACTGACTTTTACGTCTTAGCGAAGGATGCTGGCTTTTCCTTTTTTGATGGGAGTCCGCCTGAGGCGGATGCCACCTTTGGTACCTTTTCCCAGTCGGCCAGGAAACGTTTGATGCCGGAGTCCGTCAGGGGGTGTTGTACTAACTTTTCAAAGACCTCAAAGGGGATGGTGGCCACGTCGGCCCCCATCATGGCGGCGTCTCTGACGTGTATTGGGTTGCGTATGCTGGCCACGATGATTTGGGTCTTATAACCGTAGTTATCGTAGATAGTGCGGATTTCCTCAATCAGGGGCATCCCCGCTTGCCCTACGTCGTCCAGCCTTCCGACAAAGGGACTGACGTAAGTACCCCCTGCCTTAGCTACCAGTAGGGCCTGGTTGGGGGAGAAACACAGGGTCATATTGGTCTTGATGCCTTCGGAGGAGAGCACCCTTACGGCCTTGAGTCCATCCTTTACGATGGGCACCTTTATCACTACGTTCTTTGCTATCCTGGAGAGTTCCCTGGCCTCCTTGATAATCTCGTCCGCCTTGAGGCTTACGGCCTCCACGCTTACCGGACCCTCCACGATGGAACATATCTCCTCCACGCACTCCCGCCAGGGCCTGCCGGTCTTGGATATGAGCGTGGGGTTGGTGGTAACGCCGTCCAGTATGCCCAGGCTGTGGGCCTCTCTAATCTCCTTTACGTCCGCCGTATCTATAAAGAATTTCATCTTCCGTCCTCCCTAATCTTTTGCAAGTGTAGCGTGCGACCTCGTGTCGCACGATTCTTACTGCCCATTTAGAACGTGTGAGACAAGCTCACACGCTACTTCCGTCCTCCCTAATATATTCAGTAGCCGCAGGTCATGCCTGAGGCAGGTCTGCCTTTGGCATGACTTTAGCCTGCGTATAACCCATGAGTAAAGAACGCAACCTAAAGGTTGCGGCTACAACCCTCCAAATTATTTACAGAGTTTAAAGACCAGTGTCTCCAGGAGGAGCCTGGTGTCCGTGCTATTGGTCTTACTATGTATATCCGTTTCCAACAGGAATTGGTAGTCCCTCTCTAATTCCACCTCCGAAAAGAGTTGTATCTGGTCCATTAACTCTTCCAGGAAACGAGGGTAGCGAATGTTCAACTCCCGGGCTACGGTCTCTCTGTCTTTACCGCTGGCCAAGATACGCTTGGCCTGCATGAGCCTTTTTATCTGCCAGGCCATGGGGGGAATGACCTTTTGGGCCTCCTCCCCAGACTTCATGAGTGCCATCAACTGGTGGAGTACCTTCAGGGCAAGGGCTGTGTCTCTCCTGGCCACGGCCCCGGTGAAATCAAAGACCTTCTGCTGACGGTCGTAGCCCACGAGTTCTTCCACGTCGTTTACTTCTATCCTCGTGCGACTGCCCAGGTAGAGGGCAAGCTTCTCTAAGTGGCCGTCCAGCAACAAGAGATTATCACCCACATTTTCTTGTAAAATGCGGGAGGCGTCAAGGCTAATCTGCTTGCCATAGTGCCTCACCCTCTCTAGAATCCAGGGTGTGAGTTCATTCCCTCTTAACCTCCTACAATCAACATTGCCCCCTTTTTTCTTTATCTTATCGTATGCCCCACCCTTTGTGTCCACGTCTTTACAGACCAGTACCAGGACGCAATCTATTGGCGGCGAAGACATATACCGCTCCCAGACCCCACTGCTTTCCTTAAACAATCCATCGGCGTTATGTACTAT
>DATETB010000103.1:0-8940 GCA_035283825.1 Candidatus Brocadiales bacterium
TCTGCGGTGGTTTTTGCCGATACGTTTACAGGTGTCCGCTACCGGGCGGACTGAAAGGGAAGATGGTGAGAAACCATCGCGGACCCGCCGCTGTAATCGGCGACGAAAGTTGCAAGCCCCGTACCTTTACTGGTGCTGGGCTGTAGGGGCGTTTAGTTAAACGCCCCTATGATGACGAAAGCCACTTCCGGTGCCAGTTTGCCTGAGCTTGCCCTTGAGCGGAGCGAAGGGGCGGACAAAAGTACCGGGGGGAAGGTGCAACGAGTAGGATGACCCGATAGTCAGAAGACCTGCCTGTAAATGTCTCACCAGGCCTCCCCGTGGTAAGGGAAGGCGGGTTGGGGTGGTGCCCCCTCAGGCGGAGCAGTCCGCCTCAAGCAGACAGGAGGTGGCAGCATCACCTGGCCCAGTACCAATTGTTTATCATTTATTTAAGGTACTGGGCTACTAGAGAGATTATAAGCCCGCATCTTCTCTGAAGGAGGAGGCGTGGGCTTTTTTGTTTTATTTTTTACGGGAGGTGAAGGCCGAAACGAGAGACTGAACCAAAATCTTTGACCGCGTGCAGGATGTAAGGGAAGTCCGCCCAAGAATTGGCGGATTCGCCAATTAGTTTGGCGAAGCAGTTAGAATCTGCCGCTGCCCCGCAACTGTAACGGGAACGAAATCTGCAAACCGCGTACCTTTTATTATTGGTACGGGACAAGAGGTCACTCTCTACTAGTGGTGGAGGGGAAGGCCGCAGAGAGTAGGACTATCCGTTAGCCAGGAGACCTATCCTGTCACGCAAAACTATCCCATTTCCGTGGGGGAAGGAGGATAAGGTGAGAGGACTTCTCAGGATACTGGTACTATTGCTTTTGAGCAATACTTGTCATGCCTCAGGCAGATTCGCTGAGGCGAACATGGCCGTAGAAGTGGAACAAATAGAAAGATTGAGAGGCGAGTTAGAACTGCTTAAGTCTGAACAGCAAAGTTTAAGTCAAAAGATGGAGCATAACCAATCCGGGGTAGAAAGGTTGGAACAAGAGTTGGTGCGACTCAGCAGTGGTTCTAAAACCCCACAAGCAAAACCCGCCTTAGGTGAGCCATCCACTGTCTCTAAAAAAGAAAGGCTTGAAAAACGGGTGGAGAGCCTGGAGGAGATGACAGGGAAGATGTTCCTGCTGGAACCAGTGGAAGAGATAAAGAAGGTCTCTGAGTGGGTATGTCCCGAAGGTCATATCTATGACCATGCCAGCCTGGACGGTAGTTGCCACCTCTGCGGTAAGCCTCAAGAGGAACGAGTGGCCTACAGGAAGTTCAAGTATGCACGCAAGGAGAGTATCTCCGACCGCATAACGGCCATGATGGAGGAGGGGTTCAAAAAGAAGGTGGCAGTAGGCTTGAGTGCCACCGGAGTCTTTCAGCAGTTAGTAAATAGCCGCAAGAAGGACACCTCGTTTGCCGAGGGCTCTCTTGACCTCTTATTCCTGCACCGTCCGATGATTAATTCTACCCTATTCGTAGACCTTGAGGCCATAGGGGGAAGGGGACCGGACTTCGTGGTGGGCAGCGCCTCCGGACTCAATGACGATGCCTCCCGTGGTTCTACACAGGACACCGACGGTGTGGACAGGCTCAGCGTTAGAGAGGCATGGCTACAATCCATCTTCATGAAGGATAGACTGAGGCTGGTGGGTGGAAAGATAGACCTCACCAACTACTTTGATATGAACGTAGTAGCCAACGACGAGACTACCCAGTTCCTGACCAGTGCCTTTGTAAACAACCCCGTCTTGCGCACGCCAGTGAATGGGCCGGGCCTTGTAGGCCACTTTGACACAAAGAAGGGATACGGCTTTGGACTGGGTATACAGAACGCCCATAACTCTGGCACTGCCGTATTTGACAAGCCCTACACAGTAGGGGAGGTAGATTACCGCGCCCCGAGGTTTCTCTTTGGACAGGGGGGGAATTACCGCCTCTGGGGCAGATACAATGGGGATACCAGGAGTCGGGCCGTGGGCCTTAGCTTGGACCAGCAGCTTACCCAGAGGCTTACGGGCTTCGCCAGGTACGGGATAACTGGCAACACTGCAGTGGATGAGCCAGAGTGGGCATGGAGCCTGGGACTAGGGTTAAGTTCACCTTTTTCTTCCAGGAGACATGACCGTCTTGCTACGGCCTTCAGTCAGATTAAGACCTCCACCGGGACCAAAGAGGACGCAGTAGAGGCATACTACAATTTCTTCCTGACAGACCACATGCACCTTTCCTTCAATTCCCAGGTATTACCCCATGCCATCGGTCCTCTGCCGAGAGGAAACGACTTCATTACCACCTTTGGCCTGAGACTTCAGATGGACTTTTAAGTCTTTAACTTTTACTTTTCTAAAAGGAGGTATTTATGACAAGACTAGTTCTTATCCTGGCCCTCTTGTTAGGGTTGTCGGCGCCTGTCATGGCTGAGACGTCACTGGCAGGGTACGACATCAGCTCCCTGGTATTCATTACCAACAAAGACAGTAACGACGTTACCGTAATAGACTCTAAGGACAACAACCTGATTGCCCGCTTTGAGATTGGCCCGTGGTGTGCACCCCACATGTCTATGGTCAGTTGCGATGGCCGTCTGCTTCTAGCACCTCGCACCAAGAAGAATGATTTTGTGGCCATTGACCTCAAGACAGGAGAAAAATTTGGTCCCATCCCTGTGGGCTTCAGTCCTGAGCATTTTGATTGCTCCCCTGATTCCAAGCTCTGCTACGTGGCAAACTTTGAGGAGGGTACCATATCTGCCATAGACCTTACTCAGATGGTTGAAGTGGCCAGGATACCCGGCTTTGCAGAACCCCATGGGGTTACCTTCACCCCTGACGGCTCAAAGGCCTATATCGCCAACTTTGGCGCCCATGAGGTTGGTGTGGTAGATACCAAGACCCATCAACTCATCAAGCGCATCGCCGTGGGCAGTGCCTACAAGGTGGCCGCCCTCAACCCGGATAGATACCTGGCTGAGATTAAGGGCATCGCCAACGTCACCCTCACCCCGGACGGCCGTTACGCCTATGCCGCCGATGGTGATTCGGGAGAGGTGGCAGTAATTGATACAGCCACAGACAGTGTGATAGCCAGCGTCCGCGTAGGGGCTGAGCCCTGGCGGGCCTACTCCTCCCCCGACGGCAGTCTGATGCTGGTACCTAATAACGGGGATAAGACGATATCCGTCATAAGCACCAGGGATAACAAGGTAGTTGCCACCCTCAAGGGTGGGGAGGGTATGACAGGCATCAATTTCACCAGTAATGGTCGCAAGGCCTACGCCATCAGTAGCAGGGAAGGCGCCGTGTACGTCTACGACATGGGAAAGATGCGGGAGGTAAAGAGGCTGAAGCTGGGGACGAACGTCGTCCTTGAGACGGCCTCCACCACGGCCGATGGTAACAGACTCTACCTGGCCTGCTCCACCACCAATTCCGTGTACGTTATAGATGGCGAGAGTGACCAGGTCTCCGTCGTCCCTAACGTGGGTCATAGCCCCTGGGCAGTGGCCATCCTGGGTGGTTATAATTATTGTCATTAAGAAAGATAGGGGTGGGGCTTGCCCCCCACCCCTTCCCTTTACCCTGATGGTTATATTGCCCCTCATTATCCTGCTGACCTTTCTATCCACACCTCTCCTGGCGCATCAGGGAGCGGAGACCAGGGCCTTAACAGACGAGGCAGAGTCTTACCTCCCCCAAGCCTACAGGGTCGTAGGCACTCAGGCCTCGGGCGGTCTCTCGGGCGTAGTACAGGTACTGGGGGGGAGGCCGGTAAAGGAGGCCCTGGTGTACGTGAAGAACGTCTCCCAGGGGAAAGACTTCTCCACAGCAGGGCCTCTGGTACTGGACCAGAGGGATAAGCTCTTTGTGCCGCACGTGCTGGTAGTCCCTGTGGGTAGTACCGTAGAACTGCGCAACTCCGACCCTGAGATGCACAACCTCCATGCCGCCTCCGTAAAGAACCCGGCCTTTAACGAGGGGATGCCAGAGGGGAGTACCTCCCTCCTGAAGAGGTTTGAGCAGGTAGAGGTAGTAAGACTGGGGTGCGACCTCCACCAGGAGATGCGGGCCTGGATAGTAGTTAGGGACAACCCTTACTATGCCTTGACTGGCAAGGACGGACGTTTTAATATAACCGATATCCCGCCAGGGACGTACAAGTTGTCGCTATGGCATGAAGACCTGGATAAAGAGAAACGCAATAGTCTTACTACGGAGGTAACCGTAGAGACCGACGCAACCCTTGAGGTGGATTTCTATCTCGCCCCTAAAGAGCAGACAGCAAACAGCAGACAGTAGACAGGGAATACCCCTGTTCCTGTATGCTGTCTACTGTCTACTGTCTACTGCCTGCCTTCTCTCCTCTTCCCCAACCCCCTCACTGGGCCTTACTGAAAGGGATGAACAGTATCTCAAGGAATTAGACCAGGTCCTGACTCACGTCAAAGGATCCTACTACGGCACCATTGACATGGAATCGCTCGTAGATTCAACCCTGCAATCGGTGCTGGATTCCTTAGATAAGGACAGCAAGGTGGTGAAGGGAGGACCACCCTCTATGGATTTTGTCCGTGGGCTTGAGGAAGAGACCTCCATAACGGAGGCCCGCCTCGCTACGGCGGAGATAGCCTACGTAAAGATAGGCTTCTTTGGGAGGAGGACGGGTGCCCATTTTCAAAAGGCCCTGGAAAGTCTGGGATGTGGCAGTGACACTCCCACCGATGTACCCTGGGTTAGGGGGATACTGCTTGATTTAAGGGATAACCCTGGAGGCCACCTCCAGAGCGCCCTGGAGGTGTTAAGGTATTTTGTGCCACCAGGGAAGACCCTCCTCATTGAAAAGGCGAGGGGTGGCGAAAAGACCTACCTTTCTGAGGGTGTAGGGGCATCCGCCTCAGGCGGACACGTGCCCCTACCCATTGTAATCCTCATTAACGGCTCCACTGCCAGTAGCGCCGAGATAGTGGCCGCCGCCCTGAGGTATCACTGCGGGGCAAGGGTGGTGGGAGAAAGGAGCAAAGGTAAGGGGACCATACAGGAGGTCATCCCCCTGGGTACAAGGACTCTAATCCTCACCGTAGGAGAATATCTATTACCCGATGGTTCATCCCTAAGAGATAAAGGCATACCCCCTGATTTAGAAGTAAAAGGGCATGAGGAACAACTCCAGGCCGCCCTGTCTCTTATTTTTGGAGTCCATTGACTGCCACGCACCACATGGGGTGCATGGCCTGCCATGAACTCCTGCGGTGAACCCTACGTGGTTCACCGTGTCAATGGATCAGCTACATAGTCGCTGGACTCCATAACACAATGCTACCTACTGTTTTGTATTAGCTATAGAGAGGCTGTTGCCTAACCCAAAAAGAGTGCTTCTATAGGAATTTTGGTTCTCGTAAGTCCTTTATTCTCAGTTGCCCTGGTGTCCTTATTGACGCACAAGACCACTTCGGCAACAGCCTCTCTATATCATCCACATACTACCAGTGGAGATACCTTGACTTCAATGCCAGTTTGTGCTAATGTCCTTTGTTTTTGTTGCTCTAACTATCTTTCCCGACCCAAGAAATCGTGTAAAATCCGCCTGAGGCGGGGCACACGCTGTAACCATTGAAGATAGCGTACTTTGATTGTTTCTCCGGTGCTAGCGGAGATATGATACTGGGCTCACTGGTGGGTGCGGGCCTTGACTATCATTCCCTCGCAGAGGAGTTTAAGAAGATACCGCTCCCCCCGCACGAACTTTCCTTTAAAACGGTACATCGGGGGGGGCTGGCCGGTACCAAGTTTGACCCCGTCTCCCTGCCCCAGACAAACGGTAACACTAGGGCCTACACCTTCAAAGACCTCCTGGACATGTTGCATTCTTCTACCTTAGGGTGCGGCACGAAAGAGAGGTGTTTGAGGGTGTTAACAAGACTTGGGGAGGCGGAGGCAAGGGTTCACCACACCTCTCTGGACGGGGTAGAGTTCCACGAACTGGGGGCTTTGGATACCATACTGGACATAGCAGGCTCAGTGATAGCCCTGGAGGCCCTTGGGATAGAGAGGGCCTATTCATCGCCTCTACCCACTGGTTCAGGTTTCGTAGAGGGTGAGCACGGCAGGCTCCCACTGCCCGCCCCTGCTACCCTTGAATTATTGAAGGGCAGGAAGATAATTGCCACCCGCATTGCCCAGGAGTTAACCACCCCTACGGGGGCCGCCATCTTGACCACCCTGACGGAAGAGGCCGAGGTCTGCCCGGACATGCATCTTGAGAAGGTGGGCTATGGCGCCGGCTCCAGAGAGAATCCCGGCCACCCTAACCTTCTCAGGGTCTTTATTGGAGAGCTTGCCGAGAAGGCCGAGGAAGAAGCGGTCTGGATGATAGAGACTAACCTGGACGACATGAGCGGACAGATGTGTGGTTACGTAACGGAGAAACTCTTTAAGGCAGGCGCCCTGGAGGTCTATACCACGCCCATACAGATGAAGAAGAACAGGCCGGGTATCCTTTTAAGCGCCCTGGTAACAGAGGCCGTCAGGCCCAGTGTAGAGATGGTATTCTTCCAGGAGACTACCACCTTTGGGATAAGGGCCTACAAGGTGGCCAGAAAGAAACTCCAGCGTATGCCCGCCGAAGTGAGTACGCCCTACGGCAAGGTAAAGGTAAAGGTGGGTTGGTTAGATGGTCAGGTAAGGCGTGTTGCCCCCGAATATGAGGACTGTCGGAGGATAGCCGAGGAAAAGGGTATCCCCCTCAGGCTTGTCTATCAGGCAACTATGGAAGCAGGACTAAAGGGCATTACAGATTAAAGATTACAAATTATAAATTTGTAATTTGAAATTTGTAATCTGTAATTTTAACAGGAGGAACTATGAAGGAGCTGACCTTAACAGGGGAGTTAACCAAGGGTTTCTTTGCCCAGAATCCCCTCTTTGTTGCAGTTTTGGGGAACTGCCCGGCCCTGGCAGTAACCACGGCGGTTAATAATGGCCTCGCCATGGGTGCGGCGGTCATCTTTGTAATGGTCTGTTCCAACGTAATCATCTCCCTCATCAGAAACGTGGTGCCTAGAGAGGTCCGCATCCCCTGCTATATCGTGATCGTTGCGGCCTTTGTAACGATAGTAGAGCTGATGATGAAGGCATACATGCCTCCAGAGATAAATGAGTCCCTGGGCATCTTTATCCCCCTTATCGTAGTAAACTGTGTCATCATGTACCGTGCGGAGGTATTTGCCAGCCAGCGTGACATGCTGCGTTCGGCCATAGACGGGCTGGGCATGGGTATAGGCTTCACCATTGCCCTGGTGATATTATCCTCCATCAGGGAGGCCATTGGGGCGGGCACTATCTTTGGGATAAAGATAGCGGAGAACTATCAGCCTGCCTCGGTGATGATTATGGCCCCGGGGGCCTTCCTGGTCCTTGGATTGCTCCTGGCCTACTTCAACTGGCGGAAGCTACAGAGAAGGGAGAAGGCATAAATGACTGGCGAAATGAACACCCTTCTTACTATAATAATAAGTGTAGTCTTTGTTAACAACTTTGTACTGGCCAGGTTTTTGGGCTTGTGTCCGTTCCTGGGTGTCTCTCAGAAGACGGAATCTGCCCTGGGCATGGGTGTGGCCGTGACCTTTGTCATGACCCTGGCCTCTGCGGCAACGTGGTTTCTGTATAACTACATCCTCCTGCCGGGGGAGTCCAACCTGTTTGGAATAATGTTGCCTGGCATCAAGGAGACGGGGATGGTGGACGTCTTAAAGACCATTAGCTATATACTGGTCATTGCCGCCCTGGTGCAGTTCGTAGAGACGGTGATGAAGAAGACAAGCCCTGCCCTTTACGAGGGTCTTGGTATATATCTACCCCTGATAACCACCAACTGTGCAGTGCTTGGGGTAGCCCTGCTGGGTACTACCAATGCCACGCAGCACCTGAACCTCCTTGAGGCCTCGGTACAGGGGTTTGGGGCAGGGATTGGGTTTTCTATAGCCATGTTGCTCATGTCAGGTATCCGTGAGAGGCTGGCCATAGTCAACGTGCCCAAGTCTTTTCAGGGGATACCCATTGCCTTTGTCTGTACGGCCCTCATGGCCCTGGCCTTTATGGGGTTTTCTGGTATGGTAAGCTGGTAAATAATAACTAGGGAGTAGGGAGTAGAGAAAAACGAAAGATTGCTACTCCCTATTCCCTAATTAAGAGGAGATATTTATGGAGACGGTATTAGCGGCTATTGTATCTATGGGTTTTTTAGGGCTTTTCTTTGGGTTCGGGCTCGCCGTGGCGAGTGAGAGGTTTCATGTCCTTGTAAATCCAAAGGTAGAAGAGGTTGGCAACTCTTTGCCTGGAATAAATTGTGGTGCCTGTGGTTACGCCGGGTGCAGTAAGTACGCCCAGGCAGTAGCCCTGGAAGGGTCCCCTGTTAACCTGTGTGTCCCTGGTGGGGAGGAGATAGCCGAGAAACTGGGGAACATCATGGGCGTAAGGGCAGAGAAGAGGGAGAAGCGGGTGGCGGTACTCATGTGCAGTGCCAAAAACGTCAAGGATAAGTTCCATTACAGCGGGGTACCCAACTGCCGTGCCGCCTTCCTGGTACAGGGGGGGCAGAAGAATTGTGAGTATGGATGCCTGGGCTTTGGAGACTGTGCAGTAGTCTGCCCCACAAATGCTATTACTATGCTTCCTAATGGCCTCCCTGAGGTCAAAGAAGACCTCTGCATTGCCTGTGGCAAGTGTGCAGAGATATGTCCCAAGAATCTCTACAAGGTCCTCCCCCTCTCCAGATACGTGCACGTGAGGTGCATGAACCTGGATAAGGGGGGCACGGCCAAGAAGAAATGCGATAACCCCTGTATTGCCTGCATGAAATGCCAGAAGGCCTGTCCCTTTGACGCCATACACGTCACCAATAACCTTGCAGTAATAG
>DATETB010000104.1:0-3985 GCA_035283825.1 Candidatus Brocadiales bacterium
ATTGAGGAAGGAGTCCAGACCTTCCAGGAAAAAGGCCTCTGCCTCCGGGTACCGCTTCCAGTCAAATCTGGTGGGGTTCATGTCTGCCTTTGTCAGTAATCAGTAGTCAGCTATCAGTTGTCAGCAGTCAGATGGCTTAAGGCTGATTGCTGACTACTGATTACTGACTACTGCCTATTGCCTTCCTCATCCTTACAGCAGTGGTATCGTCACTACTGTAGTATCCTGGGATACTGGAAAACTCCACGAACCCATTTCTTTTATAGAACCTTCGGGCGGAGGAGTTATCCTCTCCTACCTCCAGGACTAGATTAGAGACCCCTCTTCTCTGACACTCCCTTTCAAGCCTCTGGAGTAAGGAGGTACCAATCCCCTTGAGTCTGTAATCCTTCTTTACACAAAAGGTATATATCCTCACTGCCGAAGACCCCCTGCGGCCCAGGCCAATAATGTAACCCAGGACCTTACCATTGGAGGCGGCAGGGCTTCCCGCCTGAGGCGGGTGAGCCCAGACGGATCGGCAACCCGCTTCAGCCGTCAGGGCTATGGCATTGGGGGACTGGAGTAGGTATCTTATTTGTCTCCTGCCGAAGGCCTCCTCTAAAAAATAGGCCTCCTCCATCTCCTCTATCTGGGAGACGTCCGCAAGGGAGGTACTCCGGTATCTTATGGATTCTCTCATCTATCGGGGGCGGATGAGTCCACTGATAGACTCTGAGAGATGATCTAACCTTAGGGGCTTAAAGAACACGGTATCTATCCCTGTCTTTCTCATCTCCTCCTGAGTGACTTCGTGTGTCCTGCTGGCTACCATAATGAAGGGGACTTTTCGCCCCTTTCCCATGCAGAAGGTCTTTATCGCCCTGGCCACCTCCACACCTGATAGATAGGGCATCTCCAGGGCACAGAGAACCAGGTCATAAGAACCCTTCTTGAAGAGGCTCAACCCTTCTATCCCATCTGGTGCAGCTGTAACAGTGTAGCCTGCGTATCGCAGGAAACTGGTGTAGATACTGCGGTGGGTCTCCTCATAGTCTATTAAGAGGATATTTGCCTTAATAGCCTTTCCTGACTCCCCCATAGCACGGTCCCTCCAGTTCGGCCTATCTCTTTTGGCGTCCGCCTGCTTGAGCCTGCCCTTGAGCGGAGCGAAGGGGCGGATTACCGCCTTACTCTCCTTTCCTTTCTGAGACCTTTCCTCCCGTGTGCCCTTCCACCTGAGGTGGATTACCGCCTCCCCTTTTATCAGGAGGAGTGGCCGATTCGGCTGGACCCACGGACGAAGCCTTACCACCTTCTATCATTATTGGCAACCCCTCTTCCAGTATGTCAGCCTCCTCATAGTCCCCCCCGCCCGGACGCCCATCTGCCTGAGCCTGCCCTGCACCGTTCTGGTTCAGGGCCTGCCCTTGAGCGGAGTGAAGAGACGGACTACTGCCTGGCCCTGGACCGTTCTGGTTCAGGGCTGGAGCGGATTCCCCCTGGGCTAACACCGCCCCATCAGGAGTGGTACCACCACCTTCGTGAGGCCCCAGGATAAAAAGAGGCCATGCCAGGAGGAGTGATAGGACTGCACACCTTTTCATAGACAATTTTACCACCTTCAGAACTTTATTCAAATATCTACTGCCCTTTGTTAGAAGTGGCCCTTGCGTCCGCCTCAGGCGGACCATGTTTAAGTTACCCTATTTGCATTCGTATAGTCAATAACTTTCCCTGAGCCATTGTGGGGCATGGGACGGAGTGGAGGCACGTTGTCCGCCTCAGGTTGAAAATCCTGAAAGTCCGCCTCGGGAGGACGCCATCCCTTCGGCTTCGCTCAGGGCAAGCTTTTGGGCGGGCGGATGCCCCTACAAAGAATTGAGGGTCTTCGGAGTTAAAATCAAAAATCTTTCCTACGTCCGCAATTCCACTAATTCCTGACTCCCAGACTAGTACACTCAGGTACACTGGATTGTATACTAATGTGTACAGTTGTAACCATTTATCTTATAAGCTATTGAATGGACATACTGGCCTCTTGTGAATTATTAGTAACAAGAGAAACCAGGATAGAAAAGCTTTACATTGGCTGTCTGGTCTTGAGCAATGTTTCGTAAGTATTTATTATATAAGGAAATATACGTGCGCCAGACTGCATGTGCCTGCCAGCCAGCAAGAGGTGAAAAAATGGTATGCGTATTGCTAGTATTTGACCATACAGCGTTTGTACGCCTTTAAAAACTTGTAGTGGGCGAGGCGAATCTATAGAATCTGAGGGACAATAACTATGCCACAGGTAATAATGGGAACAGAAAAAAGAGAGGCAGGTGGTATATGGACGTCCCGGCGTAGTTTCTTCACCCTGGCGGCCTGGGGAATATTTTTGGCTACGATAGGGACCTACTTATGGAAGCTCCTGGGGACAACCGGCTTCTTCTTTCCTAGGGTACTGTATGAGCCCTCCAAACGGTTTGCCGTAGGTTATCCCCAGGATTTTCCAGACCACAATGTGGTTACCCTAAAGGCCAGGAGGGTATTTGTGGTCCGGGAGGGCAATACCTTTCAGGCTATATCCATGATTTGTCAACACCTGGGATGCGCCGTGCATTGGACCGAAGAAAAGGGCATCTTTGAGTGTCCCTGTCATGGGAGCAAGTACTATAAGGACGGCGTTAACTTTGCTGGCCCCGCCCCAAGGCCCCTCTATCACTTCCATACGTCTCTTTCTGACGATGGGAAACTGGTCATAGACACGAGTCAAATAGTAGAACGGGATAGGAAGCTGGTAATATAATAATCGGCCATAGGCCGAGACCCTGAAAGCCAATAAGCTGAAGGCCAAAAAGGAGCCCTTTGCATGTTGCCCGACCTCAAAGAAATCAGCGATAAGATTACGCAGAACAACATCTGGAAGTCTATCTTCCGTCATGGGTACGAAGATACCCCTCGTAATCGTATGCTCCAGGTCCTCAGCAATGTATGGCTTCACATACATCCTATCACCGTAACAAAGGGCAATCTAAATATCTCCTTTACCTGGTGTCTTGGGGGACTGACCTTTTTCGTCTTCCTCTTTGAAACCCTCACAGGCGTACTGTTGATGTTCTATTACACCCCAGACGTAAACCGGGCCTATGCCGATATGCTGGACCTGAGCAATAATGCAATACCGCTTGGCAGGCTATTGAGAAACACGCACAGATGGGCCGGCCACGCCATGGTCATAACGGTATGTTTCCACATGCTGAGGGTCTTCTTTACCGGCTCCTATAAGGCACCAAGGCAATTTAACTGGGTGGTAGGTGTGATACTCCTCGTACTCACCCTGTTACTGAGTTTCACGGGCTACCTCCTGCCATGGGACCAACTCGGATACTGGGCCATTACGGTAGGTACTAATATGGCCGGGGCTACGCCCTTTGCAGGCTATCAAGGCCCCTTTGCAGAGCTATTTGGATTCACTATTGATAACGATATACGGTTTGGCCTCCTGGGGGGCACTTCCATACAGGCACCTGCCCTCCTCAGGGCCTATGTGTGGCATTGTATAGGCCTCCCCGCTCTGGCGGGCGGGCTTATGATACTCCACTTCTGGAGGATAAGGAAGGACGGATTCTCAGGACGGCTGTAAGTTCTTTGGAGTCCACATAAATAATAGAGGAAAGTTATGGCCAACCCCGAAGTAACTATGTTAAGACCTGAACCAAAACGGACACAGACAGGGCCTGAAAAAGTAGACACCTGGCCCCATCTAGTGGCAAAGGAATTCTTGTGTGCCTTACTCTTCCTGGTAGTCATACTATTTTACAGCTACTACGTAGATGCACCCTTAAGAGAACTCGCCAACCCAGGCGAACCAGAAAACCCTGCCAAGGCCCCCTGGTACTTCCTGGGCCTGCAGGAAGAGCTAGTGTACTTTGACCCATGGTTTGCCGGGGTGGTCCTGCCCTCCCTGATTATAATAGGTCTTATGTTTATACCTTACATTGACTTCAACCCCAAA
>DATETB010000105.1:0-2065 GCA_035283825.1 Candidatus Brocadiales bacterium
AGAGATGCGTAACATATTAGGGGGCAAGGGTGCAAACCTGGCCGAGATGAGCAACCTCGGACTACCTGTCCCCCACGGTTTCACTATTAGCGCAGAGGTCTGTGACTTCTATTATAAAAACAACCGGCAATATCCCGAAGGTCTAAGAGGAGAGATAAGAGAAAACCTTAAGAAGTTAGAAGAAAACATGCAGGCAGGGCTGGGAGACCCGGAGAACCCACTCCTGGTCTCTGTCAGGAGCGGGGCCGCCGCCTCCATGCCTGGGATGATGGACACTGTCCTTAACCTCGGTCTTACCCCGGATAGCCTGCAGGGTCTCGTAAGAAAGACTAATAATGAGCGTTTCGTCTGGGACGCCTACCGAAGGTTCATCTCCATGTTCAGCAGCGTAGTTATGGGCATAGAGAGGGAGAAGTTTGAGGCCCTCCTGGACGCCCTAAAGAAAAAGGTTAAGGCAAATAGTGATACAGGACTCACCACAAAGCACCTCCAGGAACTGGCAGAAAAATATAAGGACCTGTACAAGAAAGAGACGGGAGGGGATTTCCCCACCAACCCTGAGACCCAGTTGGATATGACAATAAACGCCGTCTTCCAGTCCTGGAATACCCCAAGGGCCATAAAGTATAGACAGTTGTATAACATTACGGGCCTCCTGGGGACTGCCGTAAACGTCCAGTCTATGGTCTTCGGCAACATGGGAGACCACTCGGCCACAGGCGTATGCTTCACCAGGAACCCTTCCACTGGAGAAAACCTCCTCTACGGAGAATTCCTCATCAACGCCCAGGGTGAAGACGTAGTTGCAGGTATCCGTACCCCCGAACCTATAGAAGACCTGAAGGGGTTGATGCCCCACGCTTATGAAGGACTCCTGAAGTACAAAGACTTACTGGAAAGACGCTACAGGGACATGCAGGATATAGAGTTTACCATCCAGGAAAATAAGCTCTACATGCTGCAGTGCCGTAACGGTAAGCGGACGGCTGAGGCCGCCCTAAAGATTGCCGTAGACCTGGTAAGAGAAGGCCTGATAGATAAGAACGCCGCCCTGTCCAGGATAGACCCACACCAGTTAGACCAGCTCATGCACCCCGTTTTTGACCCCAGGGCCAAAAAGGAGGTAATAACCACCGGGCTTCCGGCCTCTCCGGGGGCGGCCACAGGGAAGGTGGTCTTCAGTGCCGAGGAGGCAGAACACCTGGCCGCAAAGAAGGAGAAGGTAATCCTCGTCAGGAAGGAGACCTCTCCAGAGGATATAGCAGGGATGTACGCCGCCCAGGGTATCCTCACTACCCGTGGCGGCATGACCTCCCACGCCGCAGTAGTAGCCAGGGGGATGGGCAAGACTTGCATTGTTGGGGCCTGTGCCGTTGATGTGGACTACAAGACCCAGCGCTTCAGCGTCAACGGGAAGGTAGTCAAACGGGGCGATTATATATCCCTGGACGGCAGTCTCGGGGAGGTAATCCTGGGAAGGGTCTCCACCATTGAGCCCTCTCTAAGCGGAGACTTTGCCACCATTATGGAATGGGCCGATGAGGTGAGAAGGCTTAAGGTCAGGGCCAACGCAGACACCCCGGAAGACGCCAGAAAGGCCAGGGAGTTTGGCGCACAGGGCATCGGCCTCTGCCGCACGGAGCACATGTTCTTTGGGGAAAACCGCATTGATTACGTAAGGCAGATGATACTGGTGGCCGCTGACGCCAAGAACCTGAAGGTCAAGCTCCTATCCCTCCAGAACGAGCTTGAAAAGGCCCCAAGGGACAGGCAGTCTGCCATAAGGAAGGAAATCACAAAAACAAAGGCAGAACTCAAACACCCTCAATCCCTGTACACTAAGGCCCTGAACGCCCTCCTCCCCATGCAGAGGGGCGACTTTGAGAAAATCTTGACGGTAATGGACGGCCTCCCCGTTACCATAAGGCTCCTTGACCCACCCCTCCATGAGTTCCTCCCCCAGGATGCGGCAAGCCAGACATTAATATCCAAAAAGATGAAGGTAAGCCTAAAAGATATCCAGCGGACGGTGGCCAGGCTCCACGAATTCAACCCCATGCTGGGA
>DATETB010000106.1:0-3471 GCA_035283825.1 Candidatus Brocadiales bacterium
TCCACGGCCACACCTACACGGGCAACCCCCTGGCCTGTGCCGCAGCCCTGGCAAGTCTGGAGGTGTTTGAGAGGGAGGCCGTCCTTAAAAACCTCCAGCCCAAGATAGAATTCCTCAGGGATAGGTTACAAGGTTTTTACGGCCTGGGGCACGTGGGGGACGTCCGCCAGTGTGGCCTCATTGCCGGGATAGAACTGGTCAGAGACAGGCAGACCAGGGAACCTTATCCCACTACTGAGAGGATAGGTCACAGGGCCTGCCTTGAAGCCAGAAACCAGGGCGCCCTGCTCAGGCCCCTGGGAGACGTGATAGTAATTATGCCGCCGTTGTCTATCACACTGAGACAGCTTGAGAAGCTCTTAGATATTGTGTGGAGTTCCGTGGAGGAAGTAGGCACTAGTGCCTAGTCTCTACCCCCCCCCACCGCTACTGTCCTATCAAGCTGTGAGATATAGACCCTGCTGGTAGTGGAGAGGAACTCCTTCATGGCCTTGATGAAGGGTTCTACCAGTTCGGGGTCAAACTGGCGGCCCGACTCCTCCCGAAGGATTTTAAAGGCTGCCTCCGAAGGGCGGCCCTTCCGGTAGGGCCTGTCGGAGGTTACAGCCTCGTAGGTGTCTGCCAGGGCCAGGATTCTGGCCCCGTGGGGGATGTCCTTCCCCTTTAGCCCGTCCGGGTAGCCCTGACCGTCCCAACGTTCGTGATGGTGGAGGATGATAGGCACCTCTTGCTCTAAGAATTTTATACCTTTAACCACAGAGGCACTATAATAGGGGTGTTGTCTTACAAGAGAAAATTCATCACTGGTCAGGGACCCTTTCTTCCCCAGTATTACATCAGGTATACTAATCTTGCCGAGGTCATAGAGGAGGGAGGCGTTCTTGATTACCTCCCTCTCCTCTACCGGGAGGTTCAGGGCGCCGGTAAAATACCAGGCGTAGGTGGCTACCAGGCAGGAGTGGACTGCGGAATAGTCGTCTTTACCCTCCAGAGCCCTTAACAGGGCCTTCGTGCTATCCATGTAGGCCCTCTTCAGGTTCTTTTCTGTAGTAATCAGTCTTTTCCGATAGTCCTCCAGGGTAGTGGCATCAACCCCTGGCTGTCTGCGGGTCTGGGAGGCCAGGATTACACAATTTCCACCCCTGGACTTCCCTTCCAGTAGGGCCTCGTCTGCCAGCCTCACCAGATCCGTTTCCTTCTTGACCTCCGGTTCCTCCAGGGAGGATATGCCCATAGTGACGGTGATGTTGCACGAATCAATATTATTTTGGAAGGCCCGCCCTTGAAGTCCCTCCGTCAGCCTCTGTATCACTGTCTGGGCCCCCTCGTAGTCAGTATGGGGTAAGAGGATAACAAACTCCTCCCCTCCGTAGCGACATGCGATGTCCGTACGCCTGAGGGATTCCTTGATCCTCCTGCCCATTTCTTGCAGGACAAAGTCTCCGAAGGGGTGACCAAAGGTGTCATTTATATGCTTAAAGCCGTCCACGTCCAGCATGATGAGGGAGAGGGGGGTGGCATGGCGGCTTGCCTTGAGGTATTCTACCTCCAGGACCTGCTGGAAAAAGTAGTGGTTATAGAGTCCTGTCAGAAAGTCCTTGATGCTAGACTCTTGTAATCTCTTATTGGCCTCTTCCAGTTCCAGCTTTTCTGTCTCCAATGCCTTCATGGTCTTTTCCAACTCCAGGGAGAGGGTATTAAAGCTCTGGGCCAGCCGGCCCAGTTCGTCCCTGGTTTTTACCTCTACAGTCCTTCCCCATTTGCCCCGTGTTACCTCCTCAATACCACCCACTAAGTCCCTCAGTGGGCGTCTGATAAACAGGGATGTCAGAAAGTAAGTAGAAATACCAACTGCAATACTTGCAATAAGGAAGCCCAGGGCAAACCGTGAAAAGATTACGAAAGGTTTCTCCATGAAACGTCTCGTTGTCATCATGCAGGTGCGGTCAACGTCGCACAGGAAGACCTTTGCTTCATTATTGTATATGAGTAAGACGTCCTCTCTCTCCCTATGAGTAGTGGCCTTTAACAACTGGGAGAGCAGGGGCTGGCACGTCTCTTCGTAGTGGCGTATGTGGCGGTCCCAGTTCCACCAGAGGTTCGTGTAGCCTGGCTCCTCCAATCGTCCAGGGCTTGCCTTTATGCCAAGGGCCTTGTTGCCATCCCGGAGGGCATAGAGGTACGTCCCCACCTCTTCCTGGAGTTCCTCTATCTCTTTCTGGGTCTCCTTTTCCAGGAGGAGGCCTTCTGCGGCGAAGTGCATCCTCATTAACGCGCTCCTCAATAGACGGGCCGTATGCACAGTGGGGAGAGACGTCTCAATGTCTATCAGGAGGTAGAATATAATTCCCAGGGAAGCGGCCAGGAGGACAAGGAGGGGGATAACTATGCAAAGCAGTTTTGAAGAGAGGCTGAGGCCGGGTTTCTTTTTGAGGTTATTACCCATGTTATTTTTCTAGAATACAGAATTCAGAATACAGAATTCCGAATACGAGAATTCTGTATTCTTTGTAGGGGCACGTTGCAACGTGCCCCTACTATAGTATTCCCTTTGTAGAAGGCACCCCCCTTACCCTCTCGTCCACCTTTACGCCCTTTGAGAGGGCCTGGGCCAGGGCCTTGAAGATGGCCTCGGCTATGTGGTGGGTGTTGGAGCCGTAGGGGACGTTTATGTGGAGGTTCATGGCCGCATGGGTGGAGAGGGCCTCAAGGAACTCCTGCACCAGCCCGGCGTCAAAATCCCCAATCTTCTGGTGGCCAAGGGGAGAGTGGTAGACCAGGGAGGGTCTGCCTCCGAGGTCTATGGCCACGTTGGCCAGGGACTCTTGCATCGGGACGCTGGAATCCCCAAACCTGACTATCCCCTTCTTGTCCCCGAGGGCCTCCCTCAGGGCCGTCCCGAGGCATATCCCCACGTCCTCTACCGTGTGGTGGTCATCTACCTTCAGGTCTCCCCTGGCATTGACCTTCAGATTAAAACGGCCATGTTTGGCGAGGAGCTGGAGCATGTGGTCCAGGAAGCCTATGCCGGTGGAGCCCTCAAAGTTGCCCGCACCGTCCAGTTCCAGGGAGAGGCTTATCTCCGTCTCAGTGGTCTTTCTGTTTATCTGTGCAGTTCTTGGCATTTTATCAGCAATCAGCAGTCAGTAGTCAGCTATCAGCAGTCAACGGTTGGCTGTAAGCTTTTTGATAAAGGAATAAATCATGGCACTTAACTCGTCTCCTTCTTTCATCAGTGTAGTTGTATTATTGTTACTATCCAGCTTGAGTCGCTTGCAGAGTTCTAAACAGGTTATAGTTTCTTTTGTTGACCTATATGCATACCATAAGAATTTTACGAATTCCTTGTTAGTATTACAACCCGCACCTTCTGAAATATTGAGGGATATAGAGACTACTGCCCTTTGCAACTGGGAGGTTAGATTATATCGTTCGTTAAGGGGCATTTCCCCAGAGAACACATAGACTTTT
>DATETB010000107.1:0-2377 GCA_035283825.1 Candidatus Brocadiales bacterium
AAGACCCAAGGGTCAGAAAATCCATCTCCGTCACGACCCGCCCCCCCCGTCCCCAGGAGCAAGAGGGAAGGAACTATTACTTCGTCAGCGAAGAGGAATTCAAAAAAAGGATTGACCGGGGAGAATTCGTAGAATACGCCAGCTACTCGGGACGCCTCTACGGCACCCCTTTAGAGCCCCTTAAAAAGGCCATGGTAGAGGGTATCATCTACCTGCTGGAGATAGACGTCCAGGGGGCCCAACAGATATTGAAAAAATTCCCGGAGGCCATTTCCATCTTCATCCTCCCTCCGCATGAAGAGGAGTTAGCGGTACGCATAAAGGGGAGGAACCTCCAGCCCGACCTCCAGGGCCGCCTGGCTATAGCCAGGGAGGAGATCAAGCTTGCCGAACAGTACAAATATCGGGTGGTGAATGACGTACTGGAGAGGGCAGTGAAAGAGATAAGACACATACTGAGACTGGACAAATAGAAAAATCCAAATTACAAAGCCCAAATGACAAATTAATGTCAAATTTCAAAGCTCAAATACTAAATCATTTGGACTTTGTCATTTGGATTTTATTTGACATTTGAGCTTTGATATTTGACATTTATTTCTTATTTGAGCTCTAACTATGACTTATACAGTAATACTTGGGGTTACAGGAAGCATAGCGGCTTACAAGGCCTGTGAGATAACCACAGGCCTTGTGAAATCCGGCGTAGAGGTAGTGGTGGTGATGACCGACTGTGCCCAGCACTTCGTCACCCCCCTCACCTTCCAGACCCTGTCCAACAATAAGGTGGTAACAGGACTCTTTGGTCAGCAAGAGGTGCATGACCCCTACCACGTCTCCCTCTCCGACAGGGCAGACCTTATACTGATAGCCCCGGCCACCGCCAACGTAATAGGCAAGCTGGCCTCCGGGATAGCAGACGACGTCCTTACCTGCACGGTACTGGCCTCCAAGGCAAGGGTGCTCCTCGCCCCTGCAATGGACGACAGGATGTACTCTCACCCAGTAGTGCAAGGGAATATCCAAAAATTAAAGGCTATTGGGCACAGGTTCATTGGACCGGTAGAGGGCCGTCTCTCCTCCGGCCGTATAGGGGTAGGAAGGATGACTGACGTAGCAGATATAGTCCAGGCGGTACAGGAAGAACTCAAGGCACTCTCTCCCAAGCCTCTTAGCGAGGTGAAAGAGTTCAGTGGAAAAAGTAAGCGTTGAGACTTCTGGAAGAACGGCAATGGAAGTTCCCTCCCCCTTGATGGGGGAGGGCAGGGTGGGGGTGAATGACACCCTCCCCCTTTCCCCTCCCCTCAAGGGAGGGGGAAACTAAATGGGTAGTCAATCAGTCTTTTAGAGTCCAGTGGAAAAAATAAGGGTTAACATAAGACGAAAAGAGGGATGCAAAGACCTCCCACTGCCCCGCTACATGAGTGAAGGGGCAAGCGGGGTTGACCTCTATGCGGCCGTAGAAACCGAGTTGATGCTGGAGCCTCAGCAGATAAGGGCCATCCCCTCAGGGGTTTTTGTGGAAGTCCCCACTGGTTACGAGGCACAGGTGAGGGCCAGGAGCGGACTGGCCCTGAAGAACGGCCTGGCAGTGGTCAACGCCCCGGGCACCATAGACAGCGATTACCGGGGGGAGATTTGCGTCATCCTCTGCAATCTGGGCAAGGAGCCCTTCAATATCCAGAGGGGGATGCGTATCGCCCAGCTCGTATTCCAGCCCGTGGTAAGGGCTGAACTGGAAGAGACGGAAGAACTTCAAAAGACAAAAAGAAACGAGGGTGGCTTTGGTCATACAGGAGTCTAAGGGACATGGATAGAAAAAGGACCATAAACATTGTCCTGGCGGTGTTTCTTGTAGCCTTTGCCCTCTTTGCCCTGATAAGCCTTGGGAGCTTTCAACCTACTGACCCCCCCTTTTCTAACTATCCCTCCAACGTCCAAATAAAAAATTACTGTGGACTATTGGGGGCAGAACTATCAGGCTACACCCTATCGGGGCTGGGTCTTGCGAGTCTGGCGGTGATACTCCTGCTGGGCGCCTGGGGTGTGATATTCCTGTTGAAAGGAGAGATAGAAGACCTCTGGGTTAAGGCAGTAGGCGGGGTACTCTTTGTAGTCTCACTAAGTTTATTCCTGGGTCTCCTGGGCCCCATCCTGCCCCCCAAAGGTCTCCTGGCATGGTCAGGAGGAGCCCTTGGCACGACGGCCTCTAATCAATTAGTAAAGAACCTGGGCCTGGCCGGTACAGGGGTATTCCTGGCCTTCGGGTTCTTCATATCCACGGTACTCTTATTCAACATAAGCCTCGCCGAGGGCATCGTCGGCTGGGTCAGGGGGTTAAAAGCCCGTAGTGAATCCAAACGCCCCAAGAAGTCCA
>DATETB010000108.1:0-2052 GCA_035283825.1 Candidatus Brocadiales bacterium
GGCCCTTAACCAATTCGGTTCAGGGCAGGACCGCTCCCAACGGAGGACCCCTTCGTGGGTGCTACTGATTACTAGTAGCCTGGAGGAGGCAGAGGAGGCCAAGGAGGACCTGAACCTTTTCCTTCCTGGTAGTGCCGCTATATTTGAGCCATGGGAAGATTTTTCTATGGCAGGAGACGATGCCTCCGTAGGAGCGACCCACCGGGTCGCCCCTACCGCCCAACACCTGCAGGTCCTCCATCCACTACTATTTCCAGAAGATACACCTCATGCGGGCGTCGGGGCCACACCTGACGCCCGTACTAAGATTATCGTCTGCCCTATCCAGGCCCTCCTCCAGAAGCTGCCACCACCAGGAGACCTCACAGAGAACACCCTGCAGGTGGTAGTAGGAAAGGACCTGGGGCAACAGGAGGTGGTAGGGTGGCTGGTGGATAGGGGCTTCAAGGGTGTAACCATGGTGGAGGCCCCTGGGGAGTACAGCCTCAGGGGATGTATCCTGGACGTCTTTACCCATTCTTCTGAGGTCCCCTACCGCCTGGAGTTTTTTGGAGATAGGGTAGAGTCTATCAGGCTCTTCAGCCCAGATACGCAGACCTCTATAAAGGACCTCAAAGAGGGGAATATACTTGCCCTGGATTGTAGGGGTTTGACTAATCAGACCCCTACGGCGGGGGTTGGTACCCTTTTGGATTATCTCCCACGGGGGGCCTGGGTAGTGCTGAAAGAGCCTGAGGCTATCCGGGAGAAGGCTAAAAAGGTATCGCAGTCCATACCCTGGCTCTACACCCATGAGGAGGTGGACAAAGAGTGGTCGCAATACAACAGACTTTTCCTCTCTTCCCTACCCTTTACCGATAGCGGGGACGGCCCCGCCACCGTCCACAATTTTGAGGTGGAATCTGTGGAGCGTTTTGGTACAGGGTTTAACGTGCGAGATAAACTCGCACGCTACAAAGAGACCTTTGCGGAGCTAAAGAACCTATCCCCCCAGGTTCGGCAGACAATAGTCTTTTGTAACAACGAGGCGGAGGAGAAGCGTTTCCAAGAGTTGTTGAGTGGGGAAGGTCTGAAATTAGAATCCACCATTGGAAGGCTAAGTAAGGGGTTCTTCTTCAGAGACATTGGACTACTACTCTTATCCCACCACGAACTCTTCCACCGTTATCGCCTTAGGAGGGAGACCAAGAAACCCGTCTCTGCCAGGCCCATAGAGAGTTTTGTAGAGCTTAGACGGGGGGATTATGTAGTACACGCGGCCCATGGTATTGCCCGTTTCCTAGGTATGGAGGAACTGGATCACGAGGGGCAAAAGAGGGAGTGCCTGGTACTGGAATTTGAAGGAGGGACGAAATTATACGTATCCGCCTCGGGGGGTATAAACCTGATACAGAAGTACATAGGCCCTAGCGAACATCGTCCCCCATTGAGCCGGTTGGGTGGGCAGGGATGGGCCAGGCGGTTGGAAGAGGTGGAGAAGGCCGTGACAGACCTGGCAGGGGGGCTTCTGGAGATGCAGGCCCTACGGGAGGCCAGATTGGGCATACAGTACCCCCAGGATACGGAGTGGCAGAAGGAGTTTGAGGCGGAATTCTTGTACGAAGAGACCGAGGACCAGCTCAAGGTAAACAGGGAGATAAAGGCAGATATGGAGTCAAGCCGCCCCATGGACCGCCTGATATGCGGGGACGTGGGTTACGGTAAGACGGAGCTGGCCATCCGGGCGGCCTTTAAGGTGGTGATGGGTGGTAAACAGGTGGCAGTGCTTGTGCCTACCACCATCCTGGCCCAACAGCACTTCCGCACCTTCTCCGAACGTATGGCCGATTATCCCGTAAGGATAGAGGTGCTGAGCCGCTTCAGGTCTCCCCATGAACAAAAGCTCGTACTGGAGGCCCTTAAAGAGGGGGCAGTGGACGTTGTCATAGGTACCCACAGACTCATACAGAGGGACGTTGCCTTCAAAGAACTGGGGTTAGTGATAATAGACGAGGAACAGCGCTTCGGTGTGGAACATAAGGAGAGGCTGAAGGGTCTCCGCCAGATGGTAGA
>DATETB010000109.1:0-4724 GCA_035283825.1 Candidatus Brocadiales bacterium
TGACAACCTCAGCATGCCACTCATTTACCTACCTGCACGGTCGAATCCCTTCGCCCCCCTTTTACCTTTTTAGGGCCCTTTGTACCTCACGCTCAACTACCCTTAGGCGTAGGGTCTCTCGCTTGTCGGCAAGGTCCTTGCCTTTAGCTAAGGCAAGCTCTACCTTGGCGTAGCCATTCTTAAAATACAGCGAAACGGGCACTAACGTAAAACCACGTTGTTGCATCTTACCCAGAATCTTTTTAACCTCCTCCTTGTTCAGCAAGAGCTTCCTGGGCCGCTTAGGCTCATGGGCTTCCATCCCTGCCTGCTCGTAAGGGCCTATGTGCATACCATACAGGTATATCTCCCCGCCTCTTACCTGGGCAAAGCTCTCGCTAATACTTACGTTACGGTTCCTTAAAGATTTTACCTCACTGCCCTTAAGGACGAGTCCCGCCTCATACCTATCCAGGAGGTGGTACTTAAAATGGGCCTGCCTGTTAGTGGCTACTACATCCATTAGAGCATACGGCCCTTTGAAAACAGAATAACAAATTCTTACCTACAAAGCAACCATTAAACATAATAACTTTATCCCAAGATTTCAAGCTTTTTTTCCTTAGTCCGCAATAATTTTTTGTTGACTATACTATGCCTGAGGCGTTATAAATCTCTAATACGCTGGATGGTGTGCCGCAGGAGATTATTAAAAAAAATCTCATAAAAGTTGAAAATTTTTCTTGACGAGAGAGGATTAAAATTTATAATTACGTCAATTGTTTCTTGTATCTTTCGTAAACACGGAGACTTATAGTGAGCCTGACCAAGAACAAAGACATAAGAAGAACCCTTCACGAGGTGGCCGAACTACTTAGAGACGTGGAAAAGTTTTTCAGCCGCACGGGCCAGACAGACATTGAACAAAAGGTTCATGATATGGTCATCCAGATGGAAGAACCTTTCTATCTGCTTGTGGCAGGAGAGTATAACTCAGGCAAGTCTAGTTTTATCAATGCCCTGCTGGGCGAGAAAATCCTCCGTGAGGGACCAACCCCCACTACCCGCAAGATTACCATCCTCACCCACGGGGATAGCTACAACGTAGAAGAAATCCAGGAAAACCTTTGTCGGGTTACATATCCTCTTGAAATCCTTAAAGATATAACCCTCATTGATACTCCTGGCACCAACTCAGTCTTTGTAGAACACGAAAAGATTATTGAAGGTTTTATCCACAGGGCTGAGTTAGTCATATTCATTACCTCCTCTGACAAACCCCTTACAGAGAGCGAATGTAAGTTCCTCAATCTCCTCAAAGGCAAGTGGGGCCGCAAGGTACTATTTATCCTCAGCAAGATAGACCTGAAGACGGAGGAGGAGCAGAAAGAGATAATATCCTTCATTGAAAAGAATTGCTATAAACTGATGGGCTTTGAGCCCAAGATCCTTAGTATGTCCAGCGTTGAGGCCTTCAGGGCCAAAGAGACGAAGTCCCCGGAACTCCTCAAGAAAAGCAATGTAGGGGAGATAGAGGATTTCATCAACGAGAAACTGGACCTGGACGTAAAGATGGAGTTAAAGTACCTCAGCCCTTTGAAGTTCCTTTTCAACGTCTTTGGTGAGCTGCGACAGGATTTGCAGGGTAACATCACCCGCTACAACACCGAGATAGCAGGGATAGAGAGACTTGAGGCCAGGCTCAAGAGCAAAAAGGAAGATATGCAGGACTACTGCCAGAAATACAAGGGCGAGATACAGTCGGCCTTTACCAGGTTAAAAGAGAGACTGGACACCTTCCTGGGCTTTCACATGACCACCAGGGCACTCATGGCCTCTTTGTTCTCCCGAGAAAAGATTGCAGACCGCTTCCGTAAAGATTTAACTGGTCTATCTAATCCCCTGGAAGACCTGGACCGGGTAATAGATGATGCGGTAGATTACGTGACCAGGAACAACCGTTCCCTCTGGGAGATGGCCCTGGACTATAAAAACACGGAAAAGGGGACCAAAAAGCCTGGAGAGGAACGAACCGGTGGTCTTTCCTTTGAGGACAAAAAGAATGAACTGCAGTATCTCCTCCGCGAGCACTCCAAGGAGTACAGGGAGTTTGACATAAACAAGGAGGCAGATAGGCTAAGGGTCGTAGCCCAGAGTGGTCTGGCCAGTTTTCTGGCCCTGGAAGGAGTAGCCCTGGCCGCCCTGGGAGGGTTTGGTTTCTTCCTCTGGTTCCTTGCCCCGATGGCCGCCATCCTCATAGGGGTCGGCTTCATCATGGTTCCTCATAAGCGCAAGGCCTTCCGCAACGAATTGTTCAAACGGGTTGACGTCCACTGCGAGCGCTTTGCCAGCTTCATGTCCACTGAGTTAGATAAATTCATAGACAGGGTCATAGAGGACATTGAGAATAACGTTGGCTCCTTCAGGGACACCCGTTGGTCAGAACGGGAGGTGGCTATGAAACACCTGGCAGAACTGAACGAGCTGGCCGATAAGGTGAGGGCCCTTATCGGGAAGAGTACACTCCCTTAGAAAAAGTAGACAGTAGTCAGTAGACAGTAGCCAGGGGGAAAAGACTTTCAGCCACCTACTTTCTACTAGCTACTTGCTACTAGCTACTTACTACTTGCTACTTGCCATGCTACTCCTGGGAATAGGTTACGACATCCATAGACTGGTAGAGGGACGCAAATTATTCCTGGGAGGGATAGAGTTTGACTCCCCCGTAGGGCTCCTCGGCCATTCCGACGCCGATGTGGTACTGCACGCCATATGCGATGCCCTCCTCGGGGCCGCCGCCCTTGGAGACATAGGAGAACACTTCCCCGATGATGACCCCAGATGGAAAGGTATCTCCAGCGCCCTGCTCACAGGAAAGGTCATGGAGTTGATAAGAGAAAAGGGGCTCAAGGTAAATAATGTGGACGTAATGGTCCTGGCCCAGAGGCCCAGACTGGGACCCAAAAAAGGAGAGATGAGACAGAAGGTGGCCCAGCTACTGGGTATCTCACCCGAAAGGGTGAATATAAAGGCCACTACCATGGAGGGACTGGACGCCATCGGTAGGGGGGAGGCCATAGCCACCCAGGCCGCCGTGACCCTCCTGTCCGCCTGAGGCGGGGCGAACAATACGCCCCTACGCCCTGTCCTGGCCTGCCCTTCTCCGCTTGAGGCGGATTTCCAACTTTTGTTGGGAGGACGCCGTTGTTCTGGGCGGGACCTGCCCCTACATTACTGCCTGAGACGGATTAGCTTGACAGTCCAAGGATGGCGGGGTATTATCTTGACATGACGAGAGGGGGGAGTAGGGTGCGGTCTTACTCTATAACTCCTACTCCGAACCCAAGGGCTTTTAAAAGGGGGAAAAGGCATGGCGTGGTGGGCCCCATGGACGTGGGCCGGTGGGAATAAAGAGGAGACCGAAGAAGGGCTTATAGAAGAACAGGCAGGCCCTCCTCCATCGGAAGAGACCCTGCCACCTGAATTCCAGGAGGAAGAAGGTGGTGCATCCTCCTGGTGGCGACCCTGGACCTGGTATGGGAGGGGTACGGAAGGGCTGGAGGCCGGCTTCCCACTGGAAGGGGAGTTACCAAAGGAGACAAGACCTTATAGTCCCACCGCAGAGGAAGGATTCCCTAGGTTAGAAAGAAAGAGACCTCCAAAGGAGGTCCTGGTAGAAGAGGAGGAACTGGAGGGCTTCCTCCCGGAGGAAGAGGGGTATCCTGGTGGTTTATATATCTCTGACAGAAAGATAGAGGGCGGTTTCAAGAAGTTTTGTCTGGCCCTCTTCTCCATCTTCCTCCTGCCTTTCATACTGGTCTTTGGGATAGGCCTGTCCATCTGCGTCTTCCTATTAATATTCCCCATACTCATAGCCTTCTTCCCCGTATTCTTCGTCGGTCTCTCTATGCTCCTCATTATCATTCCTGCGGCCGTACCAATACTTATAATCTATATCATGGCCACCGAGAGGAGACTGCTTTTAATAAACTCCAGGGGGCGTCTATTCTCCCTGCAGACCCCCTCTGCCGAAGAGAAGAAGACGACGGGGGAGTAATAGGGACTAGGATTAAGAATTCAGAAGTCAGAAGACAGAATTCAGTAGTAGGTAATGGACTAAAAAGACCATAGACCATAGACCATAGACCATAGACCATAGACCATAGACTATAGACCATAGACCATAGACTATGGACTAAAAAAAGTCCTTAGTCCAAAGTCTACTGTAATTCTTTATTCTTTCCCTACCCCTACTGTAGGGGCAGGGGGTACCCCTGCCCTGCACCAGCCCTGTACCAGAATGGTACAGGGCCTGCCCAATCTACATATAGGTCACAAACTCTGGCTCTATGAGGCACCTGAGGACATCGCAACGGGAGACCACCCCCACCAGCTTACCATTCTGTAGGACTGGCACACGGATAAAGCGTTTGTCCATTAAGACGTTCAGTACTTTGTCCACAGGGTCGTCTGCATTCACAGCGGTTACATCCTTGGTCATGACGTCTCCCGCCGTGACTCTCACCAGTTCTTTACCGTCCTTTACTGCCTTAAGGAGGTCAAGCTCAGTGATGACCCCCTCCACCTTACCCGCCTCATCCGTGACGGGCATACCACTGTAGAGTCCGCAGAGGAGTTGCATGGCCACGTCCCTGGCTGATGCACTCTTTCGGGCCGAGACTACCGGTCTCGTCATTATGTCACGTGCCTTTAATCCCTTCATAAAATCTCTCCTTATCTAACAC
>DATETB010000110.1:0-4071 GCA_035283825.1 Candidatus Brocadiales bacterium
ACTATAATCTTGCTGGAGGCCACCGCCCCGAAGACCCCGGTTACGAACCCCAGGGTCTCCACCATACCATCGTTCATACCAAAGACCACTTCCCGTACAAACTTGCCCTGGGCACTGTGCCAGCGTTGACGCTGAGGCGTCGCCCTTTCAAAGGGGATTAGTCCTCCAGTGCCTAATATTCTGGACACTATTCCCATGGGTAACCTTGTTGTTCTTAAATTAGGGAAATCCAAATTCCAAAGCTCAAATGTCAAATCAATGTTAAAGTTCAAATGCCAAATGTTTTTTGGCCTCTAGTTTTCTTTGGAATTTGGATTTTGGGTTTCATTTGTCATTTGGACTTTGACATTTTCCCTGGCCCCTAAACCCTCAGGAAGGGTTCTTGGCACAACGCAGCCCTACGGCCTGGTTATGGACGTTAGGCAGTTCGCTCTTGCGGGCGGCGGAACGGAGCAGGAATCCCTGGCCAAAGCGTGAGCCACCCCTGACAACCCTTCTCAACCCACTCTCCGGACCCTGGGGACTAATTGCTGGACTTGTTTCGTAGTACTCGGGATGATACCAGTCGGCTACCCATTCTGCCACGCTCCCTGCCATATCATGGCAACCATAAGGACTGACGCCTTGTGGATAACTCCCCACGGGCTTCTGGTCTACTCCTATGTTACAGTTTTCGGGATCCCACTCGTTCCCCCAGGGGAAACGGTTACCGCTAGGCCCCCTTGCCGTCTTTTCCCACTCTGCCTCCGTGGGGAGCCGCTTGCCCGCCCAGGCCGCATAGGCGTAGGCGTCGTACCAGTCTATCCTGGTAACCGGGAACGCTGGGTTATCATAGTAGCTGTCTTCCCAATTCCTGGGGGTATGGTCTTTACCGGCAGGTTCGTCCTTGTGACATTTACTGTGGTCGCCTGTCTTTCTTATAGACTCCAGGAATTCGTAGTACTGGGCGTTGGTTACCTCGTAGCGGTCAATGTAGAATGCCGGGAGATAGACCTTGTGTTCGGGGTAACAATCGTCCCTCTGTCCCTCCATCCCCATGACGAACTCCCCGGCGTCCACCAGTACCATGTCCCACCTCTCTTTGTCCTTAGCCAGGGAATCTTTCATGGCCTTATCTCTACGCTGTACGGACATCGCCATTTTTTGCGACGTCTCAATACCTTTCTGGAGGACGTTTAGATAGACGAGCGCATCGGTGGTATCTTCTGCCTGGGGCTTAAGACTTATGTATTTTTTAAGGTGTTTTACCGCCTCTTCTGCGGCCCCCAGCTTGCCGTATACCCAACCTATATTGTAGTGGAGTTCAGGGAAGTCCGGGCATAGCTTTTCTGCCTCCAGGTATTCTTCCAGTGCCTTGTCGTATTCCTTTTGTTCGCTCAGGCGGTTTCCTTCCTCGTAGTGTCTCAGGGCCTCTAACCTCTTCTTCTCTGCCCCTTCATCTCCTTCCTGTACCAGCTTCTCCCCGTCCTGCGGGCAGAACTTCTCCCCGGATTCACTTTTTTTACCACACCTGGGACACACCAGCCTTGTAACTGCCGTAGTGAGCCTCTCTCCATCTGCGGGACAGAAGTTGGTTTCGGCAGGATAACTCCTATAGCACCTGGGGCATATCTTGGCATCCTCTTCCGCAGAGAGGAACGTGGAAAGCAAGATAAAGACAAGAAAGAAGAACAAACACTTTTTAGAGTATGTAAACATGGGCAATAGTTATTCCCTCGCTTTTAACGCTTGAGTTCAGTAAGGACAAGTTTTAACTTGTTTATCTGCTCGGAGAGTTCCTTTTCCCGATCCCTCTCCTTTTCCGCCACCTGGGGGGGGGCCTTTGCCAGGAAGTCCTTATTGGAGAGTTTTTTCTGTACCTTGCTGAGGTATTCCTCTAGTTGCTGGATTTGTTTCTCATGGCGGAGCCTTTCTGTCTCAAGGCTAATGATGCCTGTCAAGGGTATAAAGACTTGGAAGGGTCCCACCACGGCACTAGCTGAATTGGCGGGCCTAGCCAGATTTATACCTATTTCTAACTCCTCCAGGAATGCCCGTTGTCTGAGGAAACTGTCGTGGGCCTTAAGACTATCTGCCTGTAGGGCGTCAGGTGCTGATATAAGGGCCTTCAGCGGCTGTCTATCAGTGAGGTTAAAGTTCCGCCTTACATTTCTTACGGCCTTTATTACCCCCTGCAGTAGCTCCATAGTCTGCTCGGTCTTTAAGTCTCTTGGTCTTGCTTCAGGCCATTTACCTATGACGAGGCTTTCCTCCTGTCCTTTCCCCAGCACCGACCATACTTCTTCAGTGAGGAAGGGGGCAAAGGGGTGGAGGAGCCTCAGGGTGTCCTGAAAGACATGGAGCAGTGTAGAGAGGGCGGTCTCCTTGTCTAGTTCGTTGGCTGGTTCGTAGAGCCTCGGCTTGACTATCTCCAGGTACCAGTCGCAGAGGTCGTGCCAGAAGAAGTCGTAAACGGTTTGCAGTGCCTCATTGAACCTGAATTGTTCCAGTGCCTCTGTAGTGCCCGTAACGGCGTTACTTAATCGGCTCAGTATCCATTTGTCCTCAAACTGTAGTGCTTGAGCTTGCTCAACGTCTTGCAGGGTTGAAGGCCAGTCCTCCCCGGATTGACTGAGGTTCATGATGACAAACCGGGCGGCATTCCAGACCTTGTTGGTAAAGTTCCGCCCCATCTCAAACTTGGTCTCTGAGAGCTTGATGTCCTGTCCTTCGGTGGTAAGCAGGAGGAGAGACATCCGCACGGCATCTACACCGTAACGCTCGGTCATCTCCAGGGGGTCTATCCCGTTACCCAGGGACTTACTCATCCTCCTCCCCTGCTCGTCCAGGATGGTCCCGTGGATATAGACCTTCCCGAAGGGTTCCTTCCCCAGCATCTCCAGCCCCATCATCACCATCCTTGCCACCCAGAAGTAGATAATGTCTCGACCGGTGACCAGCACGTTGGTGGGGTAGTAGGTCTTGAGTTCAAGGGTATCCTCCGGCCAGCCCAGGGTGGAGAATGGCCATAGGGCCGAACTGAACCAGGTGTCCAGGACGTCTGTGTCCCGAACCAGGTGCTTACCCTTGCAGTGGGTGCAGGATCTGGGGTCTTCCAGGGAGACGTTAGTCTCTCCGCAGTCCTTACAATACCAGGCAGGGATTTGATGTCCCCACCATATCTGGCGGGATATACACCAGTCCCTCACGTTTTCCAGCCAGTTGAGGTAGACCTTGGTCCATCTTTCTGGATAGAAGGTTACCTTGCCCTCTTCGGTGGCCTTTATGGCGGACTGGGCCAGGGGCTTCATCCTGACGAACCACTGGTCGGAGAGGTAGGGCTCTACGACCGTATGACAGCGGTAGCAGTGGCCCACGGAGTGGACGTGTGGCTCTATCTTCACCAGGAGTCTCTTCTGTCTCAATTCTTCTACCAGGGCCTCACGGCACTCAAACCTGTCCATGCCGGCGAACTCCCCTGCCTGGGTATTCATGGTACCGTCCTCGGCCATGACGGTAACGGGTTGGAGCTGGTGGCGGAGGGACATCTCAAAGTCGTTGGGGTCATGGGCCGGGGTCACTTTCACTGCCCCTGTGCCAAATTCCTTGTCCACCATCTCGTCAGCAATGATGGGTATCTCCCGCTTCACAATGGGCAAGAGAAGCGTCTCACCAATAAACTCCTTGTAGCGTTCGTCCCCCGGGTTTACGGCCACTGCCACGTCCCCCAGCATGGTCTCCGGGCGGGTGGTGGCTATGGTAACGCTCAGGTGGGGCTCATCACGGAACGGGTATCTGAAGTACCACAGAGAACCCTCGTGAGTCTCGTGGTCTACCTCATCATCGGCCAGTGCCGTCTGACACCTTGGGCACCAGTTGATGATGTATTTGCCTTTGTATATGAGGCCCTTCTGCCAGAGCCTTACAAATGCCTCCCTTACGGCCCTGGAGAGGCCCTGGTCCATGGTGAACCGTTCCCTCTGCCAGTCGCAGGAACTGCCTATCTTCTTGAGCTGTTTTATGATGGTGGAGCCGTATTCTTCACGCCATTTCCAGACGGTCTCCACGAATTTCTCCCTGCCGAGGTCCTGA
>DATETB010000111.1:0-9981 GCA_035283825.1 Candidatus Brocadiales bacterium
GGCCGTTAAAGGACGCCTTAAGACCAGGCTGAGACACCCCTGGATAAGACTCAAGTTCCATAACCACGAACGCAGTATCCTGGAGGGCGTCCTCGCCAGAGGGGACCGCAGACTGGGGGAGGTCATATACCTGGCCTGGAAGCTGGGGTGCAAGCTAGATGCCTGGGATGAGCACTTCCACCCTGACAGGTGGCAGGAGGCATTCCGGGAGGCAGGACTGGACATCAACTTCTATCTATCCAGGAGACGCAGTCCCGAGGAGGTGCTTCCCTGGGGACACATAAGCACAGGCGTGAGCAAGGGGTTCTTTGAGATGGAACAGGAGAAGGCCCTTCAAGGGGTTACCACCCCCGATTGTTTTAGCGAGGAATGTACAGATTGTGGTGCCTGTCCCCGGGCACCTAGCTTTGAGGTGGTGTAGTCATGGCCGTAGTATATGTTGCTATGGGTTCCAACCTGGGCAAGAGGGTTGCTACCCTTGGGTTAGCAAAGGAGCAACTGGTGGCGGTAGGCGGCCTTGTCCTTACCGATAGCTCCCCATACTATGAGACAGAACCTGAATCCACCCCTTCTCCGCCTCAGGCGGATCCAAGGGCAGGCCCAGGCGGACTGGACCAGCCCCACTTCGTCAACTCTGTCCTCCGCCTCCAGACAGACCTTGCTCCCCTGGAACTCCTCCAGAGGCTTCAACGAACAGAACAGGCCCTTGGCAGGCAGAGGGGGATAAGATGGGGGCCGAGGACTATTGACCTGGACGTCCTGCTTTACGATGATATTGTCATGAGGGAAGAGGCACTAGAGATACCTCATCCACGGATGCACGAGAGGCGTTTTGTTCTTGAACCCCTTTGTGACATCGCCCCTGGGATAAGGCATCCCCTCCTTGGGAAGACCGCCAGGGAGCTCCTTGAGGGACTTAATAGAGAAGACCAAGTATGATTTCTCGTTTAGATAGATATATCCTTTTCAACTACATCCCGGCCCTGTTCGTCTGTGCCTTTGTACTCATAGGCGTATATCTGGTAGTAGACCTCTTCCAGAAATTTGACGACCTCCTTGCCCTCGGGGACCAGGCATTAACCATGGCCTTCAACTACTACGCCCTCTTTTTACCCGTCATGATAGCGAAGCTATTCCCTCCCATTGTCCTCATAGCGGCGGGTTTCTCCCTTATCAGGTTGGCCAAGAGCAACGAAATCATGGCCATGCAGGTCGCAGGGCTTAGCCTGTACAGGATACTCTTACCAATCTTTGTTGTCGCCACCCTCTTTTCCTTTGTGGCCCTGGCCAATCAGGAATTGCTGCTCCCCACCCTGGCGGATAAACTGGAAAGGGCCAGGACTATTACCTTTGACGAGAGCGAAATAAAGGACATCTTTGTGGAAGACCAGGCTAACGGCCTCGTCCTTAGAGTGGCCAGATACGACATAGTAGACGAGACCATGAAGGGTATCTTTATCCTGGGGATGGACAGGGAAGAAAAAAAGATGTTCACCCTCTCCGCAAAGGAAGGCAAGTGGGTCGGTAAAGATACCTGGTACCTTAGCGATGTCACCAGACACAACTATAAAGAGAGGAATTGGGTACCTCCAGCAATTATAGAAAAAGGACTCTTTTTTAAGACTAATGTCCGCCCTGAGGATATGCGTAGAGAGGAGCGCGACCCCACCCTTATTAGCATGATGGGTCTACTGGACCTCTCCCGAAAACAACCTGAAAACCCTAAGTACCCCGTCTTCTTCTATTCCCGTATGACCTATCCCTTTGTAAGCCTCGTCTTTCTCCTCCTGGGTACACCCTTCATCTTAGGCTTTGGAACACTCAGGAGGAACCTCTTCCTGGGCATCAGCGCCACCCTTTGTGTCATTGGTGCTTTCTTTGTAGTAACGGTTTTTTGCACGAACCTCGGGGTGACTGGCTACCTCCACCCAATATTGGCAGGATGGACCCCCCTCCTGCTCTTCATACTGGGAGGACTGTTGCTCTTTGACTGGATGGGGGCCTGATGTGGGGAGAGGTACCCTCAAGGCGGCGGCCATTCAGATGTCCTCCCTGGGGGATAAGGACGCAAACCTCCTTAAGGCCGCGCGCCTGGTAAAGGAGGCCAGGACCGCCGGGGCAAGACTAGTCCTCCTCCCCGAATACTTTAACTGCTACGATTCCCTAGAGGTAATGTCCAAGCAGGCAGAACCTATTCCCGGCCGTACGTACCAATTTATGGCAGATTTAGCAAGGAGACGGAGACTTTACCTCTGTGGGAGCATCCTCGTGAAGGCCTCAGCTAACAAGGTCTACAATACTGCCTTGCTCTTCGCCCCAACGGGAGACCTGTTAGGGAGGTACAGAAAGATACACCTCTTTAACGTATCCCTGCCAGGATTAAACTATCAGGAGTCACGGTATATACTCCCAGGGAGACGATTAGCCCTGATGGACGTGGAGGGTTTTAGAACGGCCCTGACTATATGCTTTGACCTGCGATTCCCAGGGCTCTTCCAGACCCTCGCCTCAAGGGGGGCAGACCTCTTTCTCTTACCCTCGGCGTCTACGGCCACTACCAGCAGAGACCACTGGGAACCACTGTTAAAGGCGAGAGCCATAGAAAACCAGTGCTATGTAGTGACCGCAAATCAATTCGGCAGACACCCCAACGGCGTCACCACCTTTGGTCACAGCCTTATAATCAACCCATGGGGACAGGTTATGTCCAGGGTGCTCAAAGGGGAAGGTGTAGCAGTAGCCAGCATGGATATGAGGTTCTTGAGACAGGTAAGAAAAAAGATTCCCCTCTACGGGGATTTTACATTGTGTAGAGGGGAAAGGAGGGAGGCCAGATAGTGCCTATCTATCTGGCCTTTCTGGGAAAAACTGCCTGTGGTTCTGTATGGCAGGTAACAGAACCTAATGGGAGAGTTAGCAATAACTGTGCCAGTAACTGACTGCTGAGGGTAAGTATTTGTATGTTGTGATACAACAATAGGTTATAAGAAAGTTGCCCTAACTCTGATTTGATAGACACCGGCAGATTTGTGTCGTTATAATAGACATGTGTCGTATAAATATACATGAAAATTAGACTGAAAGACATCTGGGAGACTGCGGTAAACCTCCTGTACCCACCACACTGCCTGGGCTGTGAGTCAAGCCTGCACAGGCAGGTGGACCAATACTTATGTGGAGGCTGTAGAAAGGGGATAACGTACGTACAAAGCCCAAGATGCCCCAGGTGCGGGGCAGGATTGGGTCCATACAGTCACAGCCCGGAAAAGGGCTGTGTATACTGCAAGACAGTGCGGCTGCGGTTTGATGGCGCCTTCTCTGCCGTCTACTTCCAGGGGGCAGTAAAGGAGCTTATACATCACTTTAAATATAGGAAGAAGGAATACCTGGCAGGGCCTCTTACGACCCTCGTATACAAGGCCCTGGACATTGGTGTCCCCTTTCCTGAAAACCCCCACTGGATAATCCCCGTGCCCCTGCACTGGAGGAGAAAGGTACAGAGGGGTTTTAATCAGGCAGAACTCCTGGCCCGATACATTGGGAAGTACCTGGGAGTAGAGGTATTACCCAGTAATCTTTCCAGGGTGAGAGACACCCACTCACAGACCTCACTGGGCACTAGCCAGAGGGAAGAGAATGTAAGAGGTGCCTTTGAGGTCAGGACACCTGCCAGGATTAACGGTAAGAACGTCCTGCTGGTAGATGATGTGCTCACTACTGGCCTAACTGCCTCTGAGTGTGCCAGGGTACTGAAGGGGGCGGGGGCGAGAATGGTATACGTCCTGACGGTGGCAAGGTCCGTAGGCCCTGACCAGGAGCCTTAAGGTGGCAGGGGGTAGGCCATGCACCACATAGGGTGCATGGCAGGTGGTAGAGAAGAATTGTATTGTAAATTGGAAATTGCAAATTTTAAAATTTCCAATTTACATTTTACAATTCTGTCTGCCCTAAGCGGTGGGTAGGGAGTAGGGGGTAGGGGTAGCCGCAGGTCACGCCTGAGGCAGATTCGCCCGCCCAAAAAAATGGCGGACTTTCAGCCTCTGGCGAACTTTAGCCTGCGTTATACTTTTTCCCTGGTTCCTAGCCCCTAATCTCTGGCTTTGGGGTGGTAAGGGAGAAACCTTCCCCGCACATTTGGTCAATGTCTATTTTTGGGTCAGTGAAAAAGATTGACACTATAAAGAATGCTGTGATACAATTTTACGCATAGCCTTCTCTCTTAAACTGCTGGAGAGGGTGGCGGGTCCCTGGCCATGAACTCATCTGGATTGGCCGTTCCCGACAGAGGACAAACCATTGAGACTGTGGGCCTTGTGCTTATTGGCCCTGTTCCTGGGGTCTGGATGTGTATCTAACCAAAGTACCACCGTGGGCATGGCTGGGGGTGCCGCCGCGGGGGTAGGTATTGGGGCGGCCCTTGGCAATCCAATACTGGGCGCTATTGTGGGTCTAGGGCTTGGCACCGCTGGTGGTGCCCTGGTTCAGGGTCACCAGGATAAAGAACGGGCTAAGAAGGAAAAGAAGGAACTAGAACAACAGCTAGAGGCGGCTAACCCACCGACACCTATGCCCCAAAAAAGCTTCATAGAAGGGCACTATGAACATGTAAAAAAGAAACGATGGCTGGATACCTCCCAAAGGGAACGCGTCTGGGTGGATGAACACGAGGAAGAAGGCAAGACGATTGATGGTCATTACGAAGAACGCCTGACCCCCTCTGGTTACTGGGAAGAATCTGAGGAAAAGGTCTGGGTCCCAGACCATTACGAGTAACTAACTCCCCTCATGCCTTATAATAGCGAAAGATTATTTTTACAGATAGCCAGGGTCAGACACAGGTTTAACCACTCTGCCCTGATAAGGACGCTGATAAATATATCCGTGGTGGGCCTTGCCCTGGCCATCGCTGCTACCCTGACAAGGAAAATCGTTGGAGGTTACGCCCCCCTTTATTTCTTATTCCTCCTCCCCCTTATTATCTATGCGGCTATAGCAACTGTAAGGCTACACAACAGGTGGATAAGCCTTTCTCAGACTACTACCTTTTTAGACCGTCGTTTAAACCTTAAGGCCCGCCTCATCACAGCCATTGAATGCGTAAGGGAACCTAACCCCTCAAAGTTTTCCTCCGCACTGGTAGTAGACGTCCTTAATAAACTGGACGACAGAAGCCTGCAGAAGATACTCCCAGGCAGGGTGCCCAAATCGCTGGCGGCGGTAATACCTCTGGCCATAATCCTGCCACTACTATTCCTCTTGATGCCTAACCTCCACCAGAAAGAACCCTTTTGGGCCTTTAAGGAATCCTCCCCTCAACTGATGTTCTCTACTCCAGGGTTTAGCCGGGACACACTGGCAAAGGAACAATCCGCCCCAGGCGGAGAGACGGCTCCCACCCCAGGCCCGCAATCCGCCTCAGGCGAAGCAGCCCCTGAAAAGAAACAAGAGGAACAGAAGAAAGAAGAGACCAGTCAGCCCAAGCCTGACACAGGCGGCGGGGCCACGCAAGACAAAGAGCCACAGCAAAAGACCGCTAAAGAAAACGAATCTACCCCTGAGCCTCTCAGGCGTCTGGCAGAGAAGGAACAGGAGCGACAGCAGAGACAACAGAAGCAGGAACAAACCCAGAAGAAAATAGATAAGGAGATGACCTCCATCCAATCCCTCCTGGCCAAGCTTATGCCCCCCATGCTCCAGCCACCCATGCCACCTATGCCAATGCCTCCGATGCTGAAGCCCCCGCAGTCGGGCGGCGGTGGTGGTGGACAAAGCGGAGGGGGCGGAGAGGGTGGAAGTGCCAATAACTCAGGGAAAGGCGATAGCAGTGAAAACACCTCTTCCTCTGGGAGTGGAAAAGATTCCTCTAAGTCTACCTCCGGTGGGACGGAAAGTTCTACCCCCAGCACGGCATCAAACCAGGGAGGCGCCTCCAAGAAATCGGGAAGTACAGGTGGCGGGGCGTCCCCATCTCAAGGCGATACCTCCCCACAACCATCTGGACAAGGGGGAGGCAGTTCTACCTCGCAAACGGCCTCAAGTACCGGAGGTACAGGCAGTGGTCAATCCTCTCAAAGCGCAACAGCATCCGGGGGGCAGTCTGGTTCACCTCAGACAGGCAGCAAACAGCCCCCACAAACTGGTTCAGGTGGAGGAGACCAAAAAGGCCAGACGGCCCCACAGTCCGCCTCAGGCGGACAAGGTGGCGGCAGTCCCGCCCCACAAACGGCCTCCGGCACTGGAGGTGCAAGTGGCGGTCAACCCTCTTCTGGTGGAGCGGGAACCGGGGGACAGACCAGTCCATCTCAGACAGACGCTAAACAACCTGCACAGGCTGGTTCTGGAGGGACGGACCAAAAGGGGCAGACGGGACAAGGCACTTCCACCGGAGGTGCACAAAGCGGAGGACAGGGTTCACAAGGGGCGGGCCAGAGCGGCCTTGCCAAACAAGACCAGCCCGCCTCAGGCGGGCAATCTGGCGCTGGTGCTTCGCAATCTCAGACCGCTGGCTCATCACAGACCGCCCAGGGACAGGGCGCCCAGCAAGGGGCCTCTTCAGGAGGTGCCAGCGGCAGTCAGGGGACACAGGCAGGTGCCCAGGGTGGAGGACAGGGTTCTCAAGGAATGGACCAGAGTAATCTTACCAAACAAGACGCTCCCACCTCAGGCGGACAGTCTGGCGCTGGTGCTTCGCAATCTCAGACCGCTGGCCCTGCAAAAGCTGGGCAAGGGCATCCGCCTCAGGCGGATCAGAAAGAAACCGCCTCAGGAGGTGCTGGCAGTAGTACCCAAGGGGGGGCACAGACAGGCCCTGGACAACAAGATAAACTTGCACAAGGCCCTGCTGGTACAGGGGGCGAGAAGGGTGCCCCCCAGTCCGGTGGGACAGAAAAGGAAGGGGCAGCCAAAGGGAGTGGTGGCCAGGGAGAGCCGTCCCAGAAGGAAAAGTTAGCCCAGGCGGCAACCAGTAAAGGACAAGGAGAAAAACAAGATACCTCTCAGGGTGAAGGAGGTCAGCCCGCCGCAGGCGAACAGTCAGGTGCTGGAGGTACACAATCTCAACCGGCTGGTTCACCACAGACCGCCCAGGGACAGGGTGCCCAACAAGGGGACTCTTCGGGAAGTGCTGGCACCAGCCAAGAGGCACAGGCAGGTACCCAGGGCGGAGGCCAGGGTTCGCAGGAGACAGGGCAGAGCGGCCTTGCCAAACAAGACCAGCCCGCCTCAGGCGGACAGTCTGGCGCTGGGGCCTCGCAATCTCAGACCGCTGGTTCATCGCAGACCGCCCAGGGACAGGGTGCTCAAAAAGGGGCCTCCACAGAAAACGCTGGCAGTAGTCAGGGGGCACAGGCAGATACCCAGGGTGGAAGTCAAGGTTCACAAGGGGCTGGGCAGAGTGGTCTTGCCAAACAGGACCAGTCTACCTCAGGCGGACAAGGAGAGGGCGGAGAAGCTGGCAAACAACCCGACAAGGCTGGAGGGCAGGGTGGTAAATCCCAGGAGGCATTGAATCCGCCTCAGGCGGACTCAAGCGGGCAAGGTCAACAACCAGGGGTACCTACCCCTGGCGCAAAAGGAGGCGGGGGAGGGGCTGAACCAAATGCAACCCCCGCTGGAGGTGGCCTTGCAGAAAAAGGGATTGGTCAGGACTCCTCTCAGGGAGGGGGAGGTCAACCTAAGGCAAAGGCAGGGAAACAGCAGGGTTCCACTGGACAAGGAGACAGTCCTGGGGCAGGGAAATCGGGTGAAAAGGGGATGGCCGGTGGGGCGTCCGCCGCCGGAGGTGGCAGCACGGCCGGACAGCAGAAAAGCGGCCCTGCCACCGCTGAGGGGGGCGCTGAGGGGGGCGAAGAGGGGGGCCAGATGGGAACCTCCGGTGAACAGGTTGCTTCAGGTGGCCAGGGCCTCTCCGGGGAGATGAAGGGGTCATCTGCTGACCCTGATTCCACTGCAAAAGAACAGGCAGCTTCGGGTAAGGCCCCGGGGAAAGAGAAGGGTGCGGGGGATAGTAAGGTCAATCAAAAAGGCCAGGGGGATAAAACAGCCCAGGAGGGTAAGGGCCCTAACGATGTAAAAATGACCAAGAGAGATACAGGTGGAGAGCAGGGGGGCGGAGGCCAGGGGACAAAAGACGTCCACCAATTGAGACAGGACATCCAGAAGACCCTAAAGGATATTAATTATGACCTTAAACGTTTAAAGACTGCTACGCAAGAGGGGAAATCCTCGTCTCAACCCACCCCAGGTGGACGGTCCGCCCCTGGTAAACAAGAGCAAGGGGCATCTCAGGGCGGGGGGACACAACCCGGTCAGGATAAGGCCCTGGAGGAACAGACTGCAATGGGTGCGGAATCCGGGGGGCCGCAGGGAGAGGAAATGGGAGTTGCCCAAGAAGGGCAAGAAGGAACAAGTACACCTAACGCCGGGACGGAGGCCGGGAAGGAAATGGGTTATTCTCCCATGGAGGGTACAAAAGTTGGAGGTATGGGTGCTGGAGACAAACCTGGCGACAAACTCTTCTCTGAGAGAGAAGAGGAAATGGGGCCTCCCGGGGAAAGGGGCCATGAATTAAGACTAAAGGCAGACAAGGCACCCACGCAAGGGAAACGGGAGGTACTCTCCACCGGTCAGGAGGTAGTTGAGGGTGCGGTGCCCTTTAAACAGCACAGCCCTACCGTGGAGGTTGACCCTTATACCAGGCTTGGTAAGGAGCAGGCAGGAGAAGATGCCATAAAAAAGGCCCGCATACCACAGGAATACGAGGGGATCGTAAAGGAAATATACAAGGGGAACTAAATGTATCCATTCGGTGTAGAAGAGAAGGAAAAGATAGAAGGCCTGGCTGAGGAAGTAGAGGTCTTCAGGAAGGACTTACTTTCTATCCTGGAAGAGATTAGTCGCGTAGTCGTAGGTAACACGCAACTCATAAAGGAGATACTTATCGCCTTTTTCTGCGGGGGACACGTCCTGATAGAGGGCCTCCCCGGACTGGGTAAGACGCTGCTGGTCAAGTCCTTGAGTAAGGCCCTGGGGTTTGAATTTAAGAGGATACAGTTTACCCCGGACCTCATGCCGGCAGACATTGTAGGTACGCAAATGATAGTGGAGAGGGACGGCGGAGGAAAGGAGTTCAGGTTTTCCAGGGGCCCCATCTTCGCCAATATCGTCCTGGCCGATGAGATTAACCGTTCCACCCCGAAGACCCAATCTGCCCTCCTGGAGGCCATGGGGGAGAGACAGGTTACCGTGGCAGGGAAGACCAATATCTTAAAAGAACCGTTCTTCGTCATGGCCACCCAGAACCCCATAGAAATGGAGGGGACTTACCCATTACCAGAGGCCCAGATGGACAGGTTCTTCTTCAAACTTCACGTCCCTTATCCCAGCCACGAGGAGTTAAGGACGATTTTAAACCAGACGACCTCTACGGGGGACTATGAGATAAAGATGGTCTTTCCAGAAGAAAGGGCATTGAACAGGGTGCTGGATATGCGGAAGTTAATCCGTGGGGTACTGGTCTCCTCTAAAGTCCAGGATTACATCGTGAAGATAATCATGGCCACCCAGCCAGACAACAAGGCCCATTTGGAAGATACTCCAAACCCCGTACACTCCTTGCATGAATACACGAGGAAATATATAAGCTACGGCTCCAGCCCCAGGGGAGGCCAGGCAATGGTACTGGCCGCCAAGGCGATGGCACTCTTAGACGGCAGGGTCAACGTGAGTTTTGAGGACGTGGAGCAGGTGGCGGTATCTGCCTTGAATCACAGGCTTGTGCTGAACTTTGAGGCTGATGCCGACAAGGTAACCGCCCACCATATATTGCACAAAATCATAGAAGAACTTAGACCCGAGACATCGCATGTTCAGAGACCTCTTTAACCCCGCGTTCCTGCGAAGACTGGAGGCACTAACCATCGTCTGTAAAAAGGCGGCCATGGTGTCAAGAAAAGGGGGATACGTATTTATAAATAAAAAGGG
>DATETB010000112.1:0-2871 GCA_035283825.1 Candidatus Brocadiales bacterium
ATTTCCATTTTTACCCGATTACCTTTTTTGCTTCTCCCTTTGGGCGGGGGTAACCCCTGCCCCTGCATTCGGTGGATTAGGTGGCTACCCGGGGAGGACTCGAACCTCCAATGAGAGAACCAAAATCTCTAGTGTTACCAATTACACCACCGGGTAATGGTTGGCCTCCAGCACAGCTCCCCTATGGGCAGAGCCTACCAATCTTGCATACCTGGCCAGATACCCGTTTACCTCGGGCCTGATGGGCTTCCACCCCTCCCGGCGTCTCTTCAGGATATTCTCAGGGACGTTCAGTTCCAGCCGGCGAGCGGGGATGTCTATCACTATCTCATCCCCTTCCTCCACCAGGGATATAGGTCCACCCACTACGGCCTCGGGGCTGACGTGCCCTATACATGGGCCGCGCGTACCCCCCGAAAAGCGACCGTCGGTAATCAAGGCCACAGAGGTATCCATACCCATACCTGCCAGGGCCGCCGTGGGAGAGAGCATCTCCCTCATCCCCGGCCCTCCCTGGGGCCCTTCATATCGTATCACTACCACACTGCCTGGCCTTATATCTTTATCCATTATGGCCTTCATGGCCCCTTCTTCATGGTCAAATACCCTGGCGGTGCCCTTGAACCTTAAGGCCTCTCTAGCCACTGCACTCTGCTTTACCACCGCCCCTTGAGGGGCAAGGTTGCCATAGAGTACGGCTATCCCACCTTCCTCCCCCTTGACCTCTTCCTTACTCTTTATCACCGCCGGGTCTGCTACTTCTGCGTCCTTTGTTATATCCTTAATCATTTTACCGCTTATTGTCAGGCAGTTGAAGAGGTCCTCTTCAAGCATCTTCATGGCCGCAGGGACTCCTCCCGCATAATAGAAATCTTCCAGATAGTACTCCCCCCCCGGCACGAGGTTTACCAGGTGAGGTATCTTCCGACTAATACGGTCAAAGACCTCTAACCCCAACTCTACCCCTGCCTCCCTTGCTATAGCTGGTATGTGGAGGCACGTATTTGTAGAACCTCCCAGGGCCATGTCCATTATAACGGCATTCTCAAAGGCCTCCCTGGTCATTATCTTTCTGGAATTAATACCCTCTTTCACCAACCGGACTGACGCCTGTCCACTCCTGAAGGCTATCCTGTCCTTCTCTGCGGAGACGGCCAGACTCGCCGCACACCCGGGCAGGGACATCCCCATGGCCTCCGTCAGGCAGGCCATTGTGTTGGCCGTATAAAGCCCCTGACAGGAACCCGCCCCAGGGCATGCCTCCATCTCCAGCCTATCCATCTCCTCCTGGGTAATCTCTCCCTTACGCCTCCTGCCCACTGCCTCAAAGGTGTCCGCAACCATGGACAGCCTGCGGCCCCTGTAATGGCCGCACAGCATGGGACCTGCCGTCACCACCACACCAGGGATATTCAACCTGGCAAGGGCCATGAGCATCCCAGGGGTAATCTTGTCGCAATTGGTCAGGAGCACAAGCCCGTCCAGGCAGTGTGCATTAGCCACGCACTCAATGGCGTCAGCAATTATCTCCCTGGAGGCCAGGGAATAACGCATCCCGGGGTGCCCCATTGCTATACCATCGCAAATCCCCGGTACACCAAAGAGGAAGCTCACCCCGCCAGCCGCATATATACCCTTCTCTATGGCTGACTCCAGCCGCCGCATGTGGACATGGCCGGGGATAAGCTCCGTGAAGCTGGTGGCTACCCCTATGAAGGGCTTTGCCATATCCTCCTTGCCCAGACCAGTGGCATAAAGGAGGGACCTGGCAGCAGCCCTCTCCAACCCCTTTTTTATGGTATCACTACGCACCCTAATCAGTTTTCGGCTGTCAGCCGTCGGCGGTAGGGGCGACCCGGCGGGTCGCCCTTACTGATAACCCAAAGGCCTAAACCTTATAAAACCTCCGAACTGAAGATGCTATCACGGCCCTGGTGGCAAGTCAAGGGTTAAAATTAACAGGTTGTGGGGAATAGAGATACGAGCAACCGTCCAACGTGGATGTGACCTGGGGGGCCGGTGATAGGGGGGGCGACCCTACAGGTCTCCCACTACCACCTTCCCCGTCTTTATCACCGTCTCCACATGATTTACACCAAATTGGTAAGTCAGGCGGGTATAGGTAGGTACATCTAAAATCAAGACGTCGGCCCTCTTGCCCACCTCCAGACTGCCTACCCTGTGGGCATAGCCCAGGGCGTGGGCCGCATTGATAGTAGCGGCACTTATGACCTCTTCAGGGGTCATACCTAACTCCAGACAGGCCAGGGTCATGATTAGCTGCATGTTCGGGGTGGGACACGTCCCAGGATTAAAGTCAGTACCAATGGCCACTGGCACCCCAAGGTCTATCATCACCCTTGCACTGGCCTGATGTTCCCTCCCCAGAAAGAAGGGTACGCCAGGCAGGAGGACTGCCGCCATCCCCTTACGGGCCATCTTTGCCATGTCCTCCTCCGAGACATAATCCAGGTGGTCAACAGAGGTCGCCCCTAACCGAAGGGCCAGTCCCACCCCTCCCAGGTCTTTGAACTCTCCTGCATGGAGCTTCAGGGCAAGACCCAGTCCCTTGGCCCTGACGAGTATCCTCTCCGCCTGGGCCAGGGTAAAGGCCCCTTCTTCCAAAAACACGTCACAAAATCTGGCCAGGGGTTTCACCTCCGGTAACCACCTCATCACTGCCTCCACATAGCCCTCCGGGTCGTCCTTATACTCTGCAGGCACGGCATGGGCGCCCAGGAAGGTGGGTATCAGGCGTATCGGGTGTCCCTCCCCAAGTGCCTCAATGACCTTCAGTATCTTAACCTCATTCTCAAAATCCAGCCCGTAACCACTCTTTACCTCTGCCGTGGTGGTGCCGTGGAGGAGCAT
>DATETB010000113.1:0-2243 GCA_035283825.1 Candidatus Brocadiales bacterium
CAGGGCACAGGTAACCGTCTCTATTGCGCTGGCCGCCCCCATGGTGTGACCCATCATGGACTTTATGGAACTCACCAGTAACTTCCTGGCATGGTCCCCAAAGACCTTCTTTATAGAGATAGTTTCTGCCTTGTCGTTAGCAATGGTACCGGTCCCGTGGGCGTTTATATACTGCACGTCCTCTGGGGTTATGTCGGCATTCTTCAGGGCCTTCCGCAGTGAGGAGGCCACCCCATTCCCTTCCGGGTGTGGGATAGTGATGTGATACCCATCACAGCTAAGGCCGTAGCCGATAATCTCGGCATAGACAGTGGCGCCCCTCTTCAGGGCGTTATCCAGGGGTTCCAGTAATAGTATACCTGCCCCCTCTCCCACAAGCATACCTTTACGGTTTTTATCAAAGGGCTGACAGATATCCGGTGCCACTGCCCCCAAGCGGCCAAAGCCAATAAAGGCTACCTTGGAGAAGGGGTCTGCCCCCCCTGCCAGCATATAATCAGCCCTCCCTAGTTTTATAAGGTCGTAGGCATAACCAATGGCGTAATTGCCGGCTGCACAGGCAGTGGGGATGATAATGTTGGGGCCCTTGAGGCCAAATTCTCTGGCAATGTTGGAGGGGATATTGTTGCAGGGATGCCTCAGAAAGAGGCCTATGTCCACGTGGTCTTCGTCCTGCCCGTATCTTATAAGGTTTATCTTTTCCAGTATCTGTATCTCTCCGCCGGTTGTTCCTACCGATACACCAATCCTTGTTGGGTCAACCCCTTCAAGCCCTAGTCCCCCATCCACCAGGGCCAACTTGGCGGCCGCAATGGCCATCTGAGACCCCTTACCCAGTTGGTCTACGGTCCCGTTCTTAATGTAGTCCTTGGGATTAAAGTCCCTTACCTCGGCACCCCTATGGACTTTGTGTCCTGAGGTATCAAAGCAAGTTACCTCCCCAACGCCTGACTTCCCTTCCAGCAGGGCCTTCCAGAACTTGTCCTTGCCAGAACCGATAGGGGTAATTACGCCTAGCCCAGTGACTACCACACGTCTTTCCATTAGGTTTGCTTCGCTCACCACTTGTAGGGGCGACCCCTACTATCTAACCCAGAGAACTCTTATCAGCCAGACCGAAGGTCAAGGAGGCCTTGGCTACTATCTCCTCCCCCACCCTTGCCGTACCCTGCACTATTGCCCCTTTAGACACCACCTTTTCCACGTTGACTTCCAGGAGTAACTGGTCTCCGGGGAAGACAGGCTTTACGAAACTGGCCCTCACGGAGGCCAGGAGGAAGACCGAATTGGAGGTTTCTTCTTTAAGGAAGCTTTTTTTGAATAAGATTATGGAGGCTTGGGCCAGGGCTTCCAGAGTCAGTACCCCAGGCATTATGGCATACTCTGGAAAATGTCCTACAAAAAAAGATTCATTTCCTGAGACGTTCTTTAGGCATAAGATCCTCTTACCTTCCTCTAACTCCACCACCTTGTCTATGAAGAGAAAAGGATACCTTTGCGGGACTAGTCTCCTTACCTCCTCAAAATTGATACCCATAAAGGGTCCTTCCTAGGCCTTCTGAGGCTCTCCCTTGAGCCTTCCATTCTCAGCCAGGACCGCTTTGGTCATATTGATGGTGCCGTTTAGAGAGGTAATGTCTACCAGCTTCTCTTCAGGAATCTGAATCTTGAACTTCTTTTCTATGAGGGCCAATATCTCCAGGGCCAGGAGGGAGTCTATTTCCAGTTCTTTGAAAAAGTTGGCCTCCCTTTTCTGCCATATCTCCTCCCTATCCAGCTCGGTCACCTCTGCTACTATGGCAGTAACCTCCTTTTCTACTTCTTCCGTGCTCAGTGTCTCCAAATACGCCCTCCTTTTTGTTCACTCTAAAACCCTTTGAGACAAAAAGCCACCCTTTAGATTATAGAGACCCTGCTCGGGTGGAGTAAATTTGAAGCATGATAACATCGTACGCATTCTATTGTCAATAACAAACTCTTTCAAGAGTAGCTAGTAGCCAGGATGGAGTAATGAAGTGTTTTCCCCTATCTACTATCTACTTGCTACTTGCTACTGTTTATTGCCCTTGGCCTCGCCTGGGGTGGCTCCGCCTGGGGCGGCTCCGCCGCCTTTCTCTGCCTTGGCCTTGTCGTGGTAGTCCTTACTGCGATAATCCGTCTGATAAAAACCACTCCCCTTAAAGATTACGGCTGACCCCATCCCAATACACCTCTTGGCCTTACTCCCACAAGAGGGGCAGGTC
>DATETB010000114.1:0-7805 GCA_035283825.1 Candidatus Brocadiales bacterium
TTTCCAATTTACAATGTTTTCAGGGACAGGGCGTAGGGGGTAGAGGCGTATTGCGATAAGCCCCTACGCTGGACTGCTGTTTTTAGCAGGTTGACTTTGGCATGTTTTTCCTCTAAATTGGGGATAATTTCGGGCTGAGAAAAGGAGATTATGCGGATAAGGGCAGTAATCTTTGACCTGGACGATACACTCTTTGACTGCACAGGTCTACTGGTAGAGGCCTCTCGGCGTCGGGCGTCCAGGGCCATGGTGGAGCAGGGTCTCCCTGTCGGCGAAGAGGCGGCCTACGAACTCCAGAAGACCGTGGCAGAAAAATTTGGACCCTCTTCCCTGGTCTTTGACGAGATTGCCCGTATGTATGGTATGGGACAGGGCCTGGTGAAGGCCGCCCTTCAGGCCTACAACAGCAGTGAGGTCTCTAATGTACAGCCTTTCCCTGACGTCATCCCCACCCTGAGACAATTAAGGCTGGAGAAATACAAACTCCTCCTGGTCACCACCGGGGTACACACCAGGCAGGAGAAAAAGATAGAACTCCTGGGCATTGCCCCGTTCTTTGACCAGATAATCATTAACGACCAGGAGGTGGGCCTGCTCCTGGAGGACTGTTACAGGGGGCTATTGAGGAAATATAACTTCATGCCTGGGGAGGCTGTGGTGGTGGGAGACCGCGTTGATGCCGAGATACGGGTGGCCAAAAACATGGGCATGTTCGCCGTACAGGTGCTCCACGGCCGCTACAAATCAGAACCTCCCCGTCAGGAGGGTGAAAGACCTGACTACAGGATAAACAAGATATATCCCCTCCCCACCATCCTTGAGTTAATAAACGTGGGCAAATTCACGGATAGGCTCAAAATAGTGGCAGTAGGTGGAGGGACAGGGCTCCCCATGGTGCTCCAGGGACTAAAGACCTTCAGTAAAAACCCCACGGCCCTGGTCACCGTTACTGATTCAGGCAGGAGCTCCGGCCAGTTAAGAGAAGAATACGGCGTGCTCCCGCCCGGTGACGCCAGGAACTGTCTGGTAGCCCTCTCAGAGACGGAAGAACAACAAGAAGACCTATACAAACTCTTCCAGTACCGCTTTGACAGGGGGTCCCTCAAGGGGATGAGTCTGGGTAATCTACTCATGACCGCATTAACGGATATGACGGGGAGTTTTGAACTAGCCATTAAAAAGGCCAGCAAGATACTGGCCATAAGCGGCAAGGTGCTCCCCTCCACACTGGAAGATACCCATATATGTGCAGAACTGGCCGACGGCACCATAGTGGAAGGGGAATTCAACGTACGACAACCAGGGAAAACCCCCATCAAGAGGGTACTATTGAAGCCTAACAACGTGGAACCCCTGCCTGAGGCCCTGGAGGAGGTCTCTAATGCAGACGTAATCGTCCTTGGCCCCGGGAGCCTGTACACAAGCGTTATACCCAACATCCTGGTAAAGGGACTGCGAGAGGCTATCAAAAACTCCCATGCCACCAAGATATACATCTGCAACATAGTCACCCAACCCGGCCAGACGGACGGCTACACCCCCTCCGACCATATAAGGGCACTGATTACCCACCTGGGGGAGGGCGTCCTTGACTACGTCCTGGTAAATAACTGTATGCCCAAGAAAGATGTGCTGGAAAAATACGAGCGCGAAGGGGCCAAGATGGTCCGCCTTGACCCGGAGGCCCATAATCTGTTTGTAAAGATAATTGAGACGGACCTGATAGAAGACCTTGAGACGCCCAGGGTCCTGTGGGAGAAACAGGACCTCCTGAGACATGACCCCGATAAGCTGGCCAATGCCATATGCAGGGTATACGCCCGACTCCCCTTCTTCCACGTCCGATAAAGACAAGAAATTGGAAATTGGAAATTCTAAATTTGAAATCTTAAATTTGGAATTCGTACCTCGGCGTTTTCTAACTTCCAACAGGTCTTTCAGACTATGCAGATAAAGGCCCTAATCTTTGACCTGGATGACACCCTTTACGACTGTTCTAACACCATTTCCAGGGACAGGAGGCGGGAGTTGGCGGGGATTGTGGCCAGGTATAAGGGCTGTTCAGAGGAAGAGGCCCTGGGGGTCTTGCAAAGGGACGAGGAGGTACGTAAATATGGGCGTTACGAGGGCCTGGCCCACCGCTTAGGTCTGCCCCCCGGCTTCCTGAACGAGATTCAGGCCGTACTACAAAGACCTCCAGACCTGAGTCAGATTAAACTATTCCCCAATGTCCCCCCCACCCTGCAGGCCCTTAGAGGACGTGGGTTGAAGATATTCCTGGTTACTTCAGGGAACCTGGAGGAACAAGAGGCCAAACTAAACCAACTGGGGCTATCCGCCTCAGGCGGACTACTGGACGAGGTGATGATAGTGAAAAGGGATGGAGAGGGTAAGGCTAAAGGAGATTGCTTCCAGCGCCTCATGAAAAAATACCACCTTACCCCAAAAGAGGTAATGTGTGTGGGAGACCGCATAGAAGATGAACTCGCCGCCGCCGCGGCCCTTGGAATGACCACTGCCATGTTACGGCACGGTCAGCACTATGAGAGGTTTGCAAGTTTTTCCCGGAGAGAGATGGTACCGGACTTCTTCATAGAGAGAATCGGTGAACTCCTCAACCTGCTCGCCAACCTGTCTGCCTGATTATCGCCCTCCAATCCTCTTCTTGATATCTGCCCAGTTCCCAGGTTCTCCTTTTGTACACAAATCCTTTACCACCTCCAGATAAAACTTCTTGTACTTAAAGTTGCGAACAAAGGGGTGGGAAATCTTGTCCAAGAGAGAACGAAACCCCACCAGTTCTGCGTGGTCTGCTGGGATAACGCCCTTATACGCGCCCCAGGGACTAGATTGAAGCGAGACCGAACCGTCATTCTCTTTTTCTTTGCAGTATATTAGTAGCCACCCGGGCACGGATGGGAGCGGTAAATAATCTCCTCCAATACCAAATGGCCAGGCTTCCCCACCGTAGGAGAAGTACCTGACGTTAGCAGAGTCAGTAAACTTTGGTACTCCCCAGGTAGTGAGTTCCTTAAGTCCATCCCAATTGAGACTGAACAATTTCTTGAAGTACCCAATATTATCTTGTAGCCACCCCATGGCCTCTTCTATTCGGTCAATGGGGGTCCCCTTTAAAATAGCAGACAATTCTTTTATCTCTTGCTGACTAGGACCTGACAACGACGGGCTCTTTTGGGAAGGCATCAGTAGATCATAACCAAAGTCAGCCATGGGTGAACCCCTGTGAGGTGTGCTTATGGTAGTAACGGTTGCTATAGGTTTTTTAAGGGTTTTATAGATTGTATCATCTTGGGTAACCAGGCGGCGTGCGTCCAGCCCCCCCATACTGTGGGCAATGATGTGGATTTTACCAATCTGGTCGTCTGAGTCTAAAAAACGGTTAATCTGCTCCGCTAGCTCTTTTGCCCTTTTCTCCGTTCCCCCGGTGGGGTCTACCTCCGTAGCCTTTACCATTACCAATTCTTTATCCAGCTTACTGCTGAGATATTCAACCGTGTTATGCCAATATTTTATAAAGAACTTTTCTTTAAAACCAAGGAACCCGTGGGCAAAGATTACAAGATTTTTTGCCATGGCACTCCCTCGTAATAATCTCAAGTCCGTGGCCTAAACGGCCATTCCAATGATTATCCCTTCAAAGACAATCCTCCCGTCCACCACCCCCTGACACTCAAAGGTGGCGCGGCGGGGCCGGAGTTCTATATTCCTGGCGATAAGGATTAGCTTGTCTCCGGGTAAGACTGTACCCCCGAATTTTACCTGTTCACCGCTCCAAGGCTATGTCTATGTTGTTTCCAAGAGATGCTTCGTGGGATCGCTTTCGCAAACATGAGGTAAATTCAATTCCGTTATAATTTTTCTATGCTTGTATTTGAGATAAAGAATAATATTTGCTAGCCCTGTTGGTGCCATCTCTTTATGATGTAGCATAACAAAGTCAATAATTGGTTGGGGGGCATCTGGTATACATTCCATCTTCTCCGTCTCTTTTTCTAGTGGACATAATCTAATTATTTCGGGGAAAGATAATGTCACCTCGGTATAGAAAGTTAGTTCAGGATGGAATAAAACAGTGTCATACACTAATCCTAAGCAAATGATATCTTTGATATTATGTTCCTTAATACCTGTTTCTTCTAGTATCTCTGTCGTTATTGCTTTGAATGGATCTGGCAGACCCTTGCTGTCACAATGCCTATACGGGTCTAAGTAACCACCGACAACGTGGTAAAAACCGGGCCTGCTTTCTACTCCGCTTCTTTTTGATATCAAAATCACCTTGTCTGTCGTAGAGATAACCGAGCAAATGGCCAATGGATTTGCCAGATATTTAGCTCCGTACTTTTGAAATATCTCACCTGTTCTCGTCCCTACGAATTCCTTGTAGTTGGTACTGCCCAATATGAGCTTTAGTTTGCTATTTATCAATTTAAAACCAAATAAACGACTCATAGGTCCAGTAAAAACCCGACCGCGGTTTTGAGCTATCCTCCAGACCTCTTCAATATGCCTTTTCAATTCCTCCGGATAATGCACTTCATGGTCTGTTACCTCCAACAGGATTTCAGACTTACTAAAGACTTTATCCACAAGGATACTAAAATAGGAAATAGACATTTTTTTACTCTAAGAACTCGAATCCTGTAATAAAATACCGTCCAGTGATTCTATTGCGAAAATTTGCCTCTTCAATAGTTTGGGAAGCATACATGCCCGAAGGTATGACCTTCGCCTTGTTTGCCCTTACAATTTTAGCAGGAACATGGTGATTAAAATTGTTGTTTTTCAAAGAAGACCCTTTTCCCTTCTTTTGCAAGATTAGAGCAAGAATAGAAGCCTGTGTACCGGTAGCCATATTACCAGCTGCGAGAATAACAACTCTTTCCTCATTCCAGGGATTAGGTATCATAACAACAGACCCACAATGATAATGTTCTGTACCTGCTTGTTCCTGATATGTTTTTCCTGAGAGTTCCGAGTATATGTTTTCAGATTCGAAAATAAATTTTTCTTCAGCAAAAAACCTTATTGGAATGGGTCGACCGTACTTCTTTTGGAATGCAGTGCTAACCACACACCTGAAGGAGTTAGTGTCTCCACCTCCTACTACAAATATGTTCTTATCAAGCACCGCTTCTGGAATTGCAGTGTCCATGTAACAAATTGGTGTTTCCAAACTAAGGGGCGGAATCTTCTTTGTTTTTTCATAATAGGCATTCAGTAGATATATCAAGAGGTCACCAATGCGTAATGCGTCAACAGATGCCCCATTTCTGACTGTTCTTTCAAAGGAATAATCTTTGCCTCGGAGTTTAATGTGCATTTTTTGAGAAGTAAATATATCTTTGTCTCTGTTATCTATAAGAGCGTTTTTTTCTCTTTCCCCCGCTGGAAAGACTATAGCTAAATCAAAGCTATTTTCAGAAAAAAGTATATCAGGATAATCCTTGAACGTATAGCGAAATATACCCTTGTACTCCTTTGGAGGGAACTCGATTACATCTATTCTCTTTTCTAATTTTTTCTTTAGATCTTCACCATTACTGAAAGTTTCCCACCAGTTATTTTTGTCCTGATAACAAATGTAGTCTAGGAAGTGAAATGTTAGTGGAGAGGCAGCATGGGCTGGTCTTATCCCCGGATTCTTTTTATAAGTTGCTCGCTCATTTTCTACTTTTGCATCCACGAATGGGAGTACATATAAGCCTTTACTGTAGGCCATCATAGTCTCGGCCCAAGTTATGGATATATCCTTTGCTTTAATTTTTTCTCTTTCGCCCCTATATTTTGCCAGCCCTTTCTTTGACCCCTGAAGGTATTTGCTCCAAATACTTTCTAAGAAGTTTATAAATTCACTACCCGAATATGGGCCTCCATACCTCTTAGTGACAAGTAAGACATACACATCCTCTTTGGGGTCTAGTTCTTCCACCTTCTTTATGCAAATGTCATGTGTATGATGGCCCCGAGGAACTTTCCACTTCTTGCTATGAACAGCTTCGTAACCAAACTTTTCCATCAACTCTATGACTGCATCGAGAGTTTCGGGTATATCATAGCAGGTTGAAGAGATAAATGCTTTTGGTTTCATGAACTTAACCCTATGTAACAAAAACTTAAACGGCCATCCCTATGATTATCCCTTCAAAGACAATCCTCCCGTCCACCACCCCCTGACACTCAAAGGTGGCACGGCGGGGCCTGAGTTCTATATTCCTGGCGATAAGGATTAGCTTGTCTCCGGGTAAGACGGTGCCCCTGAACTTTACCTTGTCCACCCCACCAAAACCCAGGAATCTGTCGTCAGGGATGCACTTCTTATAATAAAAGGTGCAGAGTTGGGCCGCCGCCTCCACCATGAGAATCCCCGGCATAAGGGGCCTGCCAGGGATATGTCCCCGAACCCAGAACTCCTCCCTGCCCACGTCCTTGTAGCCGATGATGAGCTTATTGTCCGGGTCAAACCTCAGTATCCCTGAGAGCTGTTCCATCTCATGGCGGTGGGGGTTCACCGCCCTAATTTCTTCCAGGGTTATAACCGGGCGGTCTACGTCAATCCCGGTAAGGTCTGCTAAGAATTTTGGTGTCACTTTCTCTTATCCATCTGAGGTGGGGCATACCTGCCCCGCCACCTTCTCTTTTATGAGTTTAAAGGAATACTCAATGGCCTCGTCTATCTTGCCAACGTCTTTACCGCCAGCCTGGGCCATATCAGCCTTCCCTCCACCACCCCCACCAATGACCTTGGCTACGTCCCTGGCAATCTCTGAGGCGTTGAGCCCTTTCTTTACGAGCTCCTTACCAATATAGACGATTATTACTGCCCGTCCATCTTCCTTTGTCCCCAGTACCGCCGCTATGGAGGGCATCCCTTTTATGTAGTCAACAATCTTTCTCAGGTCGTCCACCCTGAGGGCCTCAAGTTTCCGGACAATGACCCTCACCCCATTGACCTCCCTGGCCTCCTTGAGTAGGCCCTCGGCCATGAAGTCCCTCAACTGGTCTCCTAGTGTGCCTTTTTCGAGCCTCTTTATCTCCCCCAGCAGTACCTCCACCCTCTGGAGCACTGCCCCTTCAGGGACTTTCAGGGTGGTGGACAGCCTCTCCAGCACCCCTTCAGTCTCTCTAACCCTCTGGAGGGCGGCTGGGCCTGTAAGGGCCTCTATACGGCGGATGCCAGCCGCCGCAGAGCCCTCGCTTACCAGTTTAAATAGACCCACCTCCCCACTCCGTTGGAGGTGGATTCCCCCGCAGAACTCCTTGCTATAACCCCCAACGTCCACCAGGCGGACCCTCTCCCCGTACTTCTCTCCGAAGAGGGCAATGGCCCCCCTCTTCCTGGCCTCCTCTATGGGCATCTCCTCTGCCGTCACAGGGGCGTCTTCCCTGATACACCCATTAACCATATCCTCTACCCTAATGAGCTCTTCTCTTGTGAGGGACTGGAAGTGGTGGAAGTCAAAGCGCAACCTATCCGGGGCTACCTGGGAGCCTGACTGCTCGGCATGGTCTCCAATCACCTTCCTCAGTACATGGTGGAGCAGGTGGGTGGCAGTATGACTGCGGCTTATGGCCTTTCTCCTCTCCAGGTCAACCTGACACTGGAGCTTGGTTCCTGGTTTTAGTGTACCTTTAAGTACCTTCGCATGGTGGAGTAGGAAGCCCTCGGCACGCTTCGTATCCAGGACCTCAAGTTCCACCTCCTGTCCTCTGAGGTGCCCTGTGTCTCCTACCTGCCCCCCTGCCTCCCCGTAGAAGGCCGTGCGGTCCAGTACCACCTGCAC
>DATETB010000115.1:0-3355 GCA_035283825.1 Candidatus Brocadiales bacterium
CCTGAACATAGCCCCCAGGGTAGGCTTCAGGACCTGCGTCTCTTCTGGTACCTACGTGAGGTCTCTGGTGGTGGACATTGGGAAGGAGCTGGACACAGGGGCGGTACTCACCCAACTGACACGGACAAGGATAGGGCCTTATAAACTCTCAGATGCGATTGATTTACCCGTAGATAGCAGGGGCAGTCCATGAACTGCCCCTACTTGACAATGGTGGCGGTTTGCCCTATTTTTAGGCGTGGCAGGGTCGCTCCCGATAAGAACTGGATTCAAACACCAGGAGAAATAAGATGAACGTACAGAAGATACTCTTGATGGTAACATGTGCCGTGTTTTTTCTATTGTATCCCGCAGTTATGGTAGGGGAGGAGGTCTTTGACCCCGTATGCGGAAAAAAGGTGGACAGAAATGAGGCCGTCCAGGCGGAGTATGATGGAAAAATTTATTGTTTCTGTTCTGAGAACTGCTTTGCCAGGTTTGAGAAAGCCCCCGACAACTTTGCCTGCTCCTGCCCTTCTGGGAGTAAGGATTGTGCCCATTGCCAGGGTACGGCGGCCAGATGCCCCTGTGATATAGAGAAACATACCAAGGGGCATGAAGGGCATGACCACCACCCGGAGCACGGGCATTAATTTTCTACAGTGTGGCCGTCTTAACCCTGTGGGAGTGGCACTCCATATTTACTGCCACGGGGAGGCTGGCTATATGGCATGGATACTTTTCTACGTGTACTGTCAGGGCCGTTATCCTCCCCCCTAAACCCTGGGGCCCTATCCCTAGATTATTAATCCCTTCCAGGAGTTCCTTTTCAAGCCCCGCCGTGGCGGGGTCAGGGTGAGGACTCCCTATCGGCCTTAGCAATGCCTTCTTGGAAATAAGGGCACACTCATCAAAGGTGCCGCCTATCCCCACGCCTACCAAGATAGGCGGACAGGCATTAACTGCGCCCCGCCTGACCGTGTCTACCACAAAATCCACCACCCCTTGCTTGCCTATGGCAGGGGTGAGCATTGCAGAGCGGCTCATATTCTCACACCCGCCCCCTTTCGCCATGACGGTAATCTTCAGCCTATCCCCCGTTCCCAATTCTGTATGGATAACCGCAGGGGTATTGTCCCCCGTATTTACCCTCTTCAGGGGGTCTTTTACAATAGAGGCCCTGAGGTAGCCCTTCTTGTAGCCGCGGGCTACGCCACTGTTTATGGCCTGGTAAAGGTCTCCCCCAATAACCTGCACACCTTGTCCCATCTCTAAAAAAACTATGGTGAAGCCCGTGTCCTGACAGGCCGGGTATTGTCCCTCCCTGGAGACCCTTGCATTGTCTATTAGCCGTGATAAGACGTCCCTGCCCGAAGGGGATTCCTCCCTTTCCAGTGCCCCTTTCAGGGCCTCCACCAGGTCGTCCCCGAGGACGTAATTTGCCTCTACACAGAGTCTCTCTACTGCATCCGTAATGGACCTTGCCTCTATCTGCCGCATATGAGGGATACAGGATACAGAATTCAGAATACAGAATCAAGAATACAGAAAGGCTTATTCCCTATTCTGACTACCGAATTCTGAATTCTCTTTTTTCTTAAAAGAAGTTCTTGCATTCTGAAAGAGTTTTTGCTAAAGTTCCTTAACTGGCATGGGTGGCCAGGCTTAGAGTGTAGCCCTTAAATAGTTTGTCCTGCTTTGTCTGGAGTGGCCCTGCCACTGCTCTAATTGTAGGGTCTTCTACCGAGGAAATTCTCTGGTTCAGTCTCCTCTTCCTCTTCGGACTCGTCGTCGGCAGTTTTCTGAACGTCTGCATCTACCGCCTACCCTTAAACAAATCCGTAGTTACTCCACCTTCTTCCTGCCCCCACTGTGGGGGATTCATAAGGTGGTATGACAATATCCCGCTCCTCAGTTATCTGATACTGGGTGGAAAGTGCAGGGTCTGTAAGTCTCCCATAAGTATAAGATACCCCCTCGTAGAGGCCTTTACGGGGTTACTATTCGGTTTCTTCTTCTGTGAATTTGTCCTTAGAGGTGGTCAACCCGTCAGCGTCTACCTGGCCTATGTAGCCCTTTCTAGTGCGTTAATAGTCTCTAGTTTTATAGACCTTGAATTTTATGTTATTCCCAATGAAATCACCGTCTGGGGTACTGCCCTGGTACCCCTCTATAGCCTGTTGTTTCCTTCCCTGCATCCCTCCGCCGACCCTTTGAGGGGCCTTACGCTTGTGTGCAATGAGAGGCTGAATGCAGTAATGGCCTCCCTCCTCGGCATCCTGGCAGGAGGAGGGCTTATCCTCCTTACCGCCTTGCTTGGCAGCCTTGCCCTTCGCAAGGAGGCCATGGGGATGGGGGACGTGAAGCTCATGGCCATGGTCGGGGGTGTGGTGGGTTGGAAATTGTCGGTGATGGTTTATTTCCTGGCGCCATTTTTTGCCCTGGCGGGGTCCGTACCGCTGCTGAGGTCAGGAGAAGGGCGTAAGCTGCCTTATGGGCCTTTCCTGTCTATGGCCACGCTGGTGGCCTTGCTACTGCAAGGGCCTTTCATCAGGTTCTTTGACTCGCGGTTATTTATCCTCTCGGAGGTTGTAAAGGGGAACTTTTAAGGTAAAATTTTAAAAAGGAGGAACGAAATGATTGAAAGAGGAACGGTGTTTAGGTGTGTGGTCTTTTTGGTAGCTATCACGTTTCTTTACGGCTGTGCTGGGAACCGGAAGGCACTGGAGAAGCAGGTAGCTTATCAGAACGATACCATTGCGGAGATGCAGAAGACGAACACGGAACTCCAGACCAAGCTGTCAGAGAAGGATGCGGAGATACAGCAGGCGGCACAGAGGCCCGCTCAGAACCTGGAGAATTACAAGAAGACTCTGGAGGCCCAGTTAAGCGGGACAGGAGTGACCGTTGGGGTCAGGGGTGACGAGATAGTCCTCTCCCTGCCCTCAGCAAAGCTCTTTGCCCCCGGACAGCATACCCTGAGATCCGGAGCCAAGCCCCTGCTCAACAAGGTCTCCAAGGTCCTTAAACCCCAGTTGTCTACGGCCATGGTACGGGTAGAGGGCCATACTGACAACCAGCCCATAAAAAAGCAGAAGGACCGCTTTAAATCCAACTGGGAGCTATCCTCCGCCAGGGCTAGTTCCGTACTCCACTACATGGTGGACAATTGCCACCTGGACTCCAAGAAGGTCTATATGGCCGGCTTGGGCGACCAGCACCCAGTAGCCAATAACTCTACCCCTGCTGGCCGACAGAAAAACCGCAGGGTAGACATAGTTATCATCCCCAAAGATAAGACATGATTGCAATTGTTGACTACGGGATGGGCAATCTGAGGAGCGTACAGAAGGCTGTGGAAAGGGTGGGTTTCGGG
>DATETB010000116.1:0-5246 GCA_035283825.1 Candidatus Brocadiales bacterium
AATCTCCTGGCAGACCTTCCACCACCCCCCGTCAGAGAGTCCAGACTTCTATGCCAGGGTAAGGGAGTTCCTGGAAGACTGGAAGACGTGGGACCGTTCTGCGGAATTCTCCTTATCACACAGAGAGGACATCAAGCACTGTATAGGCTCCATCATGAAAGATAAACCCTGGGTTACCTGGGGGCTGAGAGGCATAGAGACCAGAGGTATTGCCTCTCATTACGTTAACAGGTATTTCCGCATGGCCAGGGAGAAGCTCCAGGAGGCCGAACTCTCCTACTTCCAGTTCCTGGGCAAATCAGTGCTCCATCAGAGGATAGACTTCTCTAGCAGGGAACAGGTTGCTCTCTTCCTGGCCTTCCTGGGTTTTGAGTACGGCGAATTCCTGGTAGAGGGATTAAGGGCCTCTCCGCCTAAAGCGGATTACCACCCTTACGACCTGGAGGAAGGACTCTGTACCTTCCTGGCCACCTCCCTTGAGGGGATACCCATAAAAGACTTCTACCGTCATTTCCCCCATACCGAGACCCAGGAATCCACAGCCTACCACCTCCAGGACAGATATGGCTCAACCACGGGTGGATTTGAGAACTTACTGGAAAAGGTTAAAGGGGGCATGTTTGTGTAGCCGCAGGTCATGCCATAGGCAGATCCGCCTCTGGCGTGACTTTAGCCTGCGCAAGTTAAATTTAACAAGTAAGGTGTGAAGGGAAATGGCCATTATAGACAAAAAGACCATTGAACACGTGGCACTACTGGCCAGGCTGGAACTGAGCGAAGAAGAGAAGGAACTCTTCGCCTCTCAACTCGGGAACATACTCAATTACATTGAGAAACTCAAGGAACTGGACACCTCCCAGGTAGAACCCATGGCCTATGCCACGGCCACCAAGAACGTCTTCAGGGAAGACGCCCCCAGACCGCCCTTAAAGTTAGAAGAAGCCCTGAACAACGCCCCGGACAAACTCCAGGACTTCTTCAAGGTGCCAAAGGTGATAGAATGAAGATGAGGAAAGCCGAGATTGCTTCGCTTCGCTCGCAATGACATAAGACTCAGTGCTCGCAATGACATAAGACTCAGTCATTGCGAGGGACGCAGTCCCGAAGCAATCTCATAGGTTTTTAAAAAGTGTGCAGTGAAAGATAAACAATATTACGTCTACATAATGACCAACAAAATAAACACTGCCCTTTATGCTGGTGTAACGAGCAACCTAAAAAGACGGGTCTATGAACACAAAGAAAAACTGGTTGAGGGATTCACGAAGAAATACAACGTGGTTAAGCTTGTATATTGTGAGGTATTTGATAGTCCTGAAAATGCCATTCGCAGGGAAAAGCAAATTAAAGCTGGGTCAAGACAAAAGAAGGTAGACCTGGTTAATAGTATTAACAAAGAGTGGAAAGATTTGAGTAATGAAATATGAGATTGCTTCGCTTCCCCTTCGTCCGCCTCAGGCAGACTCAGGGCTACGGCTCACCGCAATGACAGACTAGCCGGTCATTGCGAGGGGCCTTAGCCCCGAAGCAATCTCCCGTTATCAAGGGTGATTGACTTATGAACACCGCAGAACTGACATCCCTTACTGGCCTCCAGTTGAAGGAAAAGCTCCTCTCCGGTGAACTCACTGCCCGGGAGGCGGTGGAAGGGGTCTTTGCCCATGTAGAGGAGGTAGAACCCATCGTCAGGGCCTATCTCCTGCTGGACAGGGAGGGTGCCATGCGGAAGGCCCAGGAACTGGACGCAAGGCTGAAAAAGGGGGAGGGGTTGGGCCTGCTGGCAGGTATCCCCATTGCCATCAAAGACAATATGTGCATCAGCGGCCTCAAGACCACCTGCGCCTCCAGGATACTTGAAAACTTTATTCCCCCCTACGATGCCCACGTCGTTGAGAGACTCAAAGAGGCCGATGCCATAATAATAGGCAAGACCAACCTGGACGAGTTTGCCATGGGCAGTTCCACGGAGAACTCTGCCTTCAAACTCACCAGGAACCCATGGGACCCGAAACGCATCCCCGGGGGTTCCAGCGGTGGCTCGGCGGCGGCCGTCTCAGCGGGGATGGCCCTCATGGCCCTGGGCTCCGATACCGGTGGCTCTGTAAGACAGCCTGCCGCCCTCTGTGGGGTCACAGGACTCAAACCCACTTACGGCAGGGTCTCCCGCTACGGCCTGGTGGCCTTCGGCTCCTCACTGGACCAGATAGGGCCCATAACCAGGGACGTCAGGGACTCCGCACTCCTCCTCCAGGTTATTGCAGGCCGCGACCTCAGGGACTCTACCAGTGCAGACGTACCAGTACCAGATTACCTGAAGGAGCTAGAGAAACCCGTTAAGGGCCTCCGCCTGGGACTGCCCAGGGAGTACTTTATGGAAGGATTAAATGAGGAGGTGCGCAGGGCCATAGAGGAGGCAGTAAAGGTCTATAAGGCACTGGGGGCAGACGTCCAGGAAATATCCCTCCCGCACACCCCCTACGCCGTGGCCGTCTATTACATCATCGCCACCGCCGAGGCCAGCAGTAACCTGGCCCGTTACGACGGTGTACGCTATGGCTACAGGGCCGCTAATACCCAGAACATCATAGAGATGTACAGCCGCTCCAGGGTAGAAGGTTTTGGCAGGGAGGTAAAGAGGAGGATAATGCTGGGCACCTATGCCCTCAGTTCTGGCTACTATGAGGCCTACTACCTCAAGGCCTCTAAGGTGAGGAACCTTATAAGACAGGACTTCTCCAGTGCCTTTGAGGCGGTGGACCTTATCCTCTGCCCCACCTCGCCCACCCCAGCCTTTAAATTAGGGGAGCGACTGGCCAATCCCCTGGAGATGTACCTCTCAGACGTCTATACCATACCCGCCAACCTTGCAGGCATCCCAGCCATATCCATCCCCTGCGGTTTCACCAGGTCCGCCTCAGGCGGACTGCCCATCGGCCTACAGCTCATGGCCCGCCCCTTTGAGGAGGCAGGACTGCTCCAGGTGGCAAGGGCCTACGAGAGGGAGACTGAGTGGCACCTGAGGAGACCGGAGCTTTAGGTAAGGATTCTTTTAACACGGAGACCCAGCCCCATGAAGGCTGAAAAACCCAAAAAGCAAGACCCATCACAATTTACCCCAGGCGAAAAAAAAAGGCTTGAGGCGCAAAAGCTCAGCCTTGAGGTTCACAAGCTCAACCTTGAGGTTCAAGAGCTAAAGGAGAAGTTTACAAGACGACGTAAGATATCGCGCCTCGTCCCCATTATTGTCCCATCTATTGCCCTCCTAGGACTTATTATCGGCGCTTCCGTGATCTTTCTCAATGAGGGGAAGAGGCACAGGCTGGAGGCAATTACTAATTTAAAGAGGGAGTTGGCCAGTGAGCACAACGCCGTGCGCATTGGCGCTGTCCGTGCCCTGGCCGATTACCCGAAGGAGGGCCTCCCCACGTTGATTGCCTGTCTTGGGAGTACAAAATTGAAAGAAGGCCAGCCTGAATTTGCCTCGGCCGTCAGGGCCTCTCTCAGGCATGTAGGAAAAGAGGCAGTATACCCGCTCAGAAATGAGTTATACAGAATACAAGACGAGTTACTGGTAGTGCTTGGACAAGACGAGATCACCGGACAAATTTATCCCTTTCTTCCTCTTGCTATATTTGACGAGTTTGATAGAGTGCCTGATGATGTCCCCAACAGAATAAAAGAAATTACAAGACGGTGGAACCCAAACTTAGGTGATAAAGAAACCGCCCGTGTCATGGAGAGACTATTAAGGTCTTCAAGCTATAATGCGTTAGTAACCCATAGGAACGGTAGGTACGCCCTAGCAGATATAATTAGGGAACATCGTATCGGTCGCCTCCAACTTGAAGCAATAGACCTATCGGGCACCTATTTGAGGAAGGCCAACCTATCGGATGCCAATTTGCAGAGAGCCGCCTTGTCAAATGCCTATTTGGGGGAAGTCAACCTGTCAGGCGCCAATTTGCAGGGAGCCGACCTGTCAGGCGCCAATCTGAGGGACGCCAACCTATCAGGCGCCAATTTGAGGTACACCAACCTATCGGGCGCCTATTTGGGGAATGCCAACCTGTCGGATGCCAATTTGTTTGCTGCCAACCTGTCAGGCGCCAATTTGAGGCACACCAACCTGTCGGATGCCAATTTGTTGGGAGCCGACCTGTCAGGTGCCAATTTGTTTGTGGCCAACCTGTCGGATGCCAATTTGCAGGGAGCCTCCCTGTCAGGCGCCGATTTGAGGGACGCCATCCTGACCGGTTTAAATGGGTTCACGGCAATAATAGATTTTACAAAAACAGACCTGCGGGGTGTGGTGGGTCTATCCAGGGAAGAGCTGGAATATACCAAATCTAAGGGCGCCATAATTGATGAACCAACCGTCAAGGAGATGACCACGGAGACCCAAAAACAAGGCTAATAACAAGGTGCAAATTTGAGGGCAGGTCTAAGTTATTAGATTTTGCAAAAATGTTTCTTATGGAGTCCAGTCCGCCTCTGGCGGAGTTGCGGCTACTAAAAACTAAGCAATGAGAGAGTTGATAGAACAGCTAAAGGACCTTACCGAGCAGGAACTCTACGCCGGACTTGCAGTCCTGGCCAGCGGTTACAAGGCAGACTGGATAAAAAATATCCAGTGCGAGGTAGTCCCGAGGGTCAAAAAATCCTCCCCCACCAGTCCCTACCTCACAGAAGAATCCAAAAAGGCATGTCGTGACATTGTAGCCAGGATTACTAATCCCGATAGAACGGTCCACAAAAACGCCCTGGAGGAGTTGAGGAAAGATTTTGTAATGGACCATTACGTTGAACCAGGCAAGCTATTCTTTGAGGAATTCAAAAATAGGTTCAAAGAGGCCACCTGCGGCAAGGACGATCCTCAAGCCATCGCCGACAGCATCCTCGCCAAAAATGGCCTACCCCCGGTTTATATCCCGCTCCTCTTGTACTTTGCCTTTTTAGTAGAGGTGGACTTGAAACCTCACTCACCTCACTAAGAAGCTTGTTAAAGAGTGTGTTTGATGGTATATTCACAACGACAAGGAGGTGAAGAAATGGCAAACATAAAGCAAAAGGTTATTAAAATGATTCAATCCCTTCCTGAAGAGGTTACCCTGGACGATATTATGGCAGCATTGTATTTCAGACTACAGGTGGATGCTGGTTTAAAGGAGCTTAACGAGGGGAAAGGGGTATCTCAAGAAAAGGTTGAGAAGCGGATGTCTAAATGGCTCAGCAAATAAGGTGGTCTC